>JAEOSI010000178.1 GCA_016840425.1 Candidatus Wukongarchaeum yapensis | reverse complement strand
AGCAGAAGTTGATGGAAAAGTCTTGGATATTGGAGGAGAGTTTGAAATCAAGATTTTTGATGAAGAGTTAGGTAAAAACAAGGTATTCGTAAATACACTCAAACTTTTCGCGGCTACACTCAAATATTTGGACGATGTTGAGGACAAGATTAAAGAAACAGTAAACGCCATTAGGAAAGGTTATAAGCTAGAACTAGAGAAAAGTGAAATTAAATTTTTCAAAAACCCACGACTAATTCGAGTCTAAATAAAAAACTAATGACATACAAAAAATCTAAATAGAAGGTCTTTAAGGCATCTTTCCACAAACCAGTATACTTCTCCAAGTCAGTCTTACATCCCTATTCGGCAGTTGGTTCTTCTCTATTTTCTTTAAGCATTTTTTTCACTATTTTTTGTGTTATTTTAGGATCTGCTCTCCCCTTGGTTTTTTCCATAATTTTCCCTACCAAATAATTTATTGCTTTTTTATCTTTTTTTGCGTCTTTAACTGCTTTAGGGTTTTCATTAAATGTTTCTTCACATACTTTTTCTATTTCTTTTTCGTCGTGGATTCTTGTAAGTCCATGTTCTTCGATGATTTTTTCTGGGTCTTTTCCTGTGCTGAGCATTTCTTTGAGGATTTTTTTCGCGATTTTGCCAGAGATTATCCCTTTATCAATTAGTTGTAGCATTTTAACTATCTTGTTTGGTGTTATTGGGACTTCTTCTATTTCGAGGTCGTGTTCTCCAACGTATCTTAGGAAGTCTGTCATTAGCCAGTTTGACACAGTTTTTGGATGGGGATAGAGTTTGACACAGTTCTCAAAAATGTCTGCTAGATGTTTGTTGCCGGTCAAAACACCGGCGTCGTATGGGGGTATATCGTATTCTTGGATGAAGCGTGTTTTTCTTTGGTCTGGGAGTTCAGGCATCTCTTTTGCTGTTTTTTCAATAATGTCTTTTGAAAAGATTAAGCTAGGGATGTCTGCTTCGTTAAAATATCTGTATTCATGTTCCATTTCTTTTATTCTCGAACCGTAGGTGACTCTTCTTACTTCGTCCCAGTGTCGTGTTTCTTGTTCTATCGTTTGTTCTTTTGAGAGTGCGGATTTTTGGCGTAGAGTTTCATAGTTTAGGGCGCGTTCGACGTCTTTGTAGCTTGAGATGTTTTTGACTTCAACTCTTTCTCCCCCTTTAAGGGAAATGTTTGCATCACAGCGGAGTGATCCTTCGAGTCTGAAATCGGCTATTTCTAGGGTTTCGATGATTGCCCTTAACTTTTGCAGGAAAACTCTTGCTTCTCTTGGACTACGAAGATCTGGTTCGGTAACAATTTCAACTAAAGCAATTCCAGATCTATTATAATCAACAAGTACGTATTGAGAAGTTTCTAATGATCCCTCATAACTTAGTTTGCCGGGATCCTCTTCCATATGAACTCTCCGAATTCTGATCTTTTTTCCATTTACTTCTACGGTTCCGTTGACTGCTACTGGGAATCCTCCAGCTCGGTCATATTGGCTTATCTGGTAGCCCTTTGGCAGGTCTGGGTAGAAGTAGTTTTTTCTGAAAAATCTGACTTCTTTGTCTGTTATGATTTTACAGTTTAAAGCGAGTGCTATTTTAATGATGGATTCTACAGCTTTTTCATTAACAACTGGGAGTGATCCTGGTAAACCTAAACATATAGGGCATGTGTGTGTATTTGGAGGTGCGGATCGGTAATCTGCATCGCAGCCGCAGAATAACTTTGTTTTGAGGGCTGTTAATTGTACATGGACTTCAAGGCCTATTTTGATTCCTAAACTTTCTTTTGTTTCAACATGCGTCAAATGTTACACCTTTTTCTTTTACGAATTTTTTGATAAATCTCTACCTTTTTGATTTGTTTTTATTTACTTCTGTCCTATTTTTAATTTTTATATAATTTTTAGTTATCTTTTTTTATTCTGAAAATGAATATATTTTAAGAGTTCTTTTTTTAAAAATTCGATATAAAATTTTATAAAGTAGTTACTGGAAGTATCGTTTTTCGGTGTTGATATCGTTTGTCGGTTGTTGTTCTAAGTGGAGGGTCTTCGGATATTAATCTTTTAAGAGGGTTAAGTTTATCCGTGCCTTTTGAAGACTTAGTTGTCGTAGTTAATCCTCTTCTTGACCATGATTTTGCAGGAACTCGTTACTCTCCTGATATACTTCATATTGTCAGGGCTTTTTCTGTTCACCCGGCTCTGGAAATATTCTTTTTGGATGCGGTTTTAAATGAGTTGGGGTTAGAACGTGGTTATCCCCTTAGTGATTTTGAAAATGCTTGTAGCATGTATATCCAGGATTTTATAGAAAAAGGCAAAAAACTGTCTCATATTTACAGAGAGTTGGATGAGGCTTTAAACATTAACATAAACGTTATGCCTCTGACTGAAGATTTAAATGCGAGGGCTTTTGTTGAGATAGGCAGTGTAAAAATACCTTTAGAACGTTTTCTTCACCTAAACGAGGTTATATTTTCTGAAAATGAAACGGTAAAACTTAGCATTTATCCTAAAGATTTTCAGCTTAATGAAGAGGTGCTTAAACTTGTAAAAAACGCTGAAGCTCTTATAATGGCGCCTTTATCCTCTGTTTATACTCTTTTACTATTATCAATCAAACCGGTTGTCGAGGCTGTCCAATCTGTAGAAGGTCAAGTAGTTTGTATCAGTCCTCCTATGCATGGGATTTTAAATCAAAAATCTATACCGCTTTTTTCCGCTTTAGATGTTCCTAGTGGTTTGGAAGGTTTAGCGAAACTCTTGGAAGGTGTTGCTGATACACTCATAATTGACAAATCAGAGTCATGTGCTTTATCTTCTATAAGAGAGACGGCTCCTGGTCTTGAAGTCATTGATTTCGAATTTTACAATCTTTCTCTTGAAAGGGATGCGAAAAGTTTTGCAGATTTTGTCCTGAAATTGACTCCTGCTCATAGGTACATATCTTTACCTGAAAAAATTTTAGTCGATCAAGAAATACCAGAAAATGGCAAATTTAAGGTAACTATTTCCTTGGATGAGATAGACACTATGGATGACTTTGATGAAAATACTCGAATTGTTTTAAAATTTGGAAGAGTGTTCACAGATCAACTGGAGGAGTTTTCAAAATCCCAGATCTTGGAAGCTTTATATAAAGAATTTAATGATGTCGAAAAAGCTAATAATGCCTTTAAAAAGGCTTTAAAAACAAAGTATATAGAGCTAGTGGGAGAAACGACCGATTAAGAGAGAGAAAACGTCCTAAAATCGCTTTATTTTTTGGAATTTATAGGGGGGTAAAAATTAGCCGAAGGGACCGCGTCCAGCTGCTGCGAGTTGAGCGAGAATCACGGTTATTATGAGGAAAACACCGAGAAGTACGACTGTTCTTGGACCTACGCGAATGCCAGGACTGTCTTCTTCATAGAACCTCATTAATCCCGCGCCTGTAGCTGGCATAGGGCTTTTATCTCGCTTTTTTTTCCCTTTTCGTACTCTAGCTCTACTCAATTTATAAGCGCCACCCTAGAGAAAAGAAAAACCGTTATTCATAGTTGTATACAAAATAAGGAGTGGTTATTTATAAAATAATCTGTTAAAGTTGCTGCTTATTATAAATACGATGGGTTCAGTTTTAAATTTTTGATTGGTTTTTTTGTTTTTATTTTTGTATATAACTGTTTTTTTATTTTATTGCACATTTACAGGGGATTGATTTGCAAACAGGGCATCCTGATCCGTATTTTGATAGGGCTACGGTTTCGAGATCTATATTGACGACGTTTGCTAGGCTTGCGAGCCATGCAAAAACATCTGCAAATTCTTCTGATAGTTTAGAGTTGTTTCCTTCACGAACAGCTTCTGCTAGTTCGCCTATTTCTTCTACTAACCATAACATGGTACGTTCTGGACCTCTTGCCCTGTCTCTTATACCGTATATTTCAAGCATTAGACTCTGAAAATCTGAGATTTTCATTTTTAGCCACCAAAAAAGAGTTAATAATAATTGTATATCAATACTTTAAAGTAATTTTTTAAAAAAATAGGTAACACTTAAATACTTCACGTTGAAGTATAAGAACGATAAACTAGATTACCACGAGAGTCGTGTGTATCTATTCTTTTTAATCATTTTTGGATTGTTTTATTCCCTATTAATTTGAGATCTGATTGATTAATTTTTTATTGAAAGAAAAAGGGTGAAAGGTTAGGAGTGTAGTTTGCATTCAAACAATTTGGGAGACGTGATTATTTTTCTTAGAGAAGGGGTGTAGCATAATTGGTACAAGAAACTGTAATGATAACAGTGAAAGAGATCATGACGACAGATCCTGTGGTAGTAGAGGTACCTGGTACGAGGCAAGACATACTTGGAAAAATCAAGGATACTGGCCTGTTTGCTTTTCCTTGCGTTAAAAAAGGTACTAAGGAGTTAGTGGGAGTTGTTACTAAGGAGGATTTAATTCAGAAACCTAAGGAAAATCAAATTGCTATGCTTATGAAGCGGGATTTTATAACGGTTACTCCTAGCGATAAAATAAAGGATGCAGTAAAAATTATGTTAAAGGAACGAGTGCGAAGACTGCCGGTAATCACGTTAAAAGATGAGAAAGAGGGAATAAAGGAAGTTGTAGGGATTATCGCGATAGCAGATGTTATTAAAAAGATTATAGCTAGGCTAGATACGGAGAAAACAGTTCAAAAATATTATGATAGGAATATAGTGGCGGTATGGGAAGATACTCCTTTACGAGTTGTGTGGAAGATAATGAATTTAGCTGGTCATC
>JAEOSI010000177.1 GCA_016840425.1 Candidatus Wukongarchaeum yapensis | reverse complement strand
ATTATCAAGTAGTAGGGTGAAATTTACAGGGCAAATACCGCATGAAAAAGTCATCGAGATACTTGGTGGATCAAACCTTTTCACGCTTCCATCTTTATGGGAAGGGGCGCCAACAACCATTCTAGAAGCAATGGCTTCCACGACACCGGTTGTAGCATCATCTGTAGGCGGCATACCTGAACTGATTCAAAATGAAAAAACGGGAATGATGGTGCCACCATCCAACGTGGTAAGTTTAGCAAAATCGCTAAAACGACTTATCGAAGAACCGGACCTCAGTAAATACATAGCGAAAAATGCAAAAGCTAAAGTTAGCGAAGAAAATGAGTTCAAAAAAGTCGCTGGAATGCTAGAAAACATTTACGAAGAAATGGTTGAGTCTCATTAACCTTCAAGATTCTTGACAAATATGTAAAATTTAAATATGATGAGCAAGAATATTGACAAAAATATGCTAAAAGAAGGTTGTAGTGAAATGCCGAAATGTGATATTTGTGGTGCAACTGTGGGTCCACATAAGTATGAGACGCTAAGCCACGGGGGCAAAGATTACACCGTTTGCGTAAGATGCGCTCCCAAGGTCAAGGCAGACCCTGATTCCTACCTTAAATAGGACATAAAGCTAGTTTTTAAGCTTTCATGGAAATGTGGGGTTATCCAAATACCTTGGGCGTGTTCCTTGGTTGTATCATGTAAAATTTAAATATAATGAGCAAGAATATCGACAAAAATATGCTAAAACAAGGTTGTGGTGAAATGCCGAAATGTGATATCTGTGGTTCAACTGTGGGCCCAGGCAAGTATGAGGTAATAAACCACGAGGGGAAAGATTACACCGTTTGCGTAAGATGCGCTCCCAAGGTCAAGGCAGACCCTGATTCCTACCTTAAATAGGACATAAAGCTAGTTTTTAAGCTTTCATGGAAATGCGGAGTTATCCAAATACCTTGGGCATGTTTCCCCCCCCACACTTTTTTTTGAACGTATTTCAAGCTTCTTCAATGGGTGAGGGTTTGTGCTACTAGCGCGAAGACCAGCTATATCCTGACTAGTTTATTTTATCCTGTGGCGATCTTTTTGCCAATATTCATCTTTGCCACTATTCCGCCTTCCGGTATTCCTTTTTTGAGGTCTCCAACTAACGGCGCCGAAACAAGCGACAATAGATAGGTCTTCAGCAGTGTTGTGCTATGTTTTCTTTCCAGCTATGTTAAGCCAGCGTTCATCTTCTATTATAGGAATATCTTCGTCATAGTCGTCAAAATTTGACATTAGAGGTTCCTTGCCTTTGAGCCTTTCAACTTCTCCCACAATGATTCCGTTCTTGGATATGTCTGTTTTCAGCTCTTTTATTTGGCTCGATATGCGGCCTATTTCTTGGTTAAGTTGTTCGACTATACTGGTTAATCCTTTCTGTTCTTGTAGTTCGTTGCGGAGCTCGTTTATGAGCGATGAGAGAAGGGGAAAGAAGCTCGCGTGTTCGCGAACTATTTTCTCTAAAGCGTTGCTTTTTGAAGGCAATTTATGGGCGAATTTTTGTTGCTCGATATAGTTATGGGAGAAGGTTGAAAGAGAGTATGATTTCCCCCTTTTTTGATCAATTGGCGGTTGTTTAGCTTTCACGGTTTATTCATCTCCTAATCATTTTTCTGAATTTAGATGTTACCTCTCTATTTGGGTGATGAATAGGGCTTTGAATTGCGTGATGTTTTAAGCGGTAACCCAGGCGATTTCTTCTGTTTTGCGGAGGCGGATCATGTTGTATAGGTAGATTTTCATTCCTTGGAGGCAGGAGAATACTGGGTTTTTGGCTGGGACTACGTGGATGTTTTCTGGGCTTGTTGTTATGTGTTTGAATGTTTCGTTTAGTTCTCGTTCTAGTCTTTCTTTGACCCCGCCGAATTTTACGCCTCCTCCTGTTATTAGGACGCAGTTTAGTAGGTCGCGTATGAGGTTGTCGCCGCCTTTTTCTCTTGATATGCTGAGGGATTCTCTTAATATATCCATGACTGAGCGAACCTTTACTGGTAGTCCTATTTTCCATGGTTCGAAGTAGCCTGCGGGAGCGTTTAGTTCTTGTTCGACCCAGACTTCTGCGTCTGATGGGTAATTTACTTTTACTCTTTGTGCTTTTCCATCGGCATTGCCGTATTTTTCCAGCCAGTCTTGCATTATTGTGCTATCGTAGATTTTTTCTCGGGGGTGTGTTTCGTTGAAAACTTTTATAGCGTAGTTTAAGACGTCTTGTCCTCCGAGTTGTTCTCTTTTCACGGTTTCAGAGTCGGGTTCTTCTGTGATTGCACAAGTTTTAACGTCTCCTCCTCCAAAATTAACGATTTGGAATACTATGTTATCAAACCCGATGTATTCCTGTATAACTTCTTTTTGGCTGAGTATGTCGAAAAAGACTTGGTTGTTTGTGAAAACTTCGGAAAATCCTAAATCGTGCAGGATTTCTTCATGCATCTTGCCAAGGTTTCTTGTTGCATGGGTGGATTCAGTTAAGGCATGAGCCACCATGATCTTCCAACTCTTTCGATCTTTTTCCTTAAGAGCGATATCGTAATCTCTTTCTATTTCGTCAAAGAGCGACTTGTAAGCGGTTCTAACGATGTCTTCGTTTGTGCTATAGGCGCCTATTAAAACTGGTACTTCTTCGGCAAAAGATCGGATTTTGCTGGCTTCTTTCACGGTTAAAAATCGGTCTCCTTGTCCGCCAATAACCCCCGTATCCCCAAAGTAATCCTTTTGTTTTTCCAGCATTCTCTCACTAATCCTGAACACCCTGTTAAGATACATGTTGTCAGGTGATCCTAGCTCAGTAGATTTTAAGAACTTTCCATCCCTTAATATCGCCACTTTAATGCGGGTGGTTCCAACATCAAACAATAAAACATTTTCCTTGTTGCTAGCTTTTCTTACCATTGGTACACACTCCTATCATGTTAAATTTCTAACAAAATGTTAAACTCTTAACAAGTAGTTCACTAATATGTGCGGTCTAAATGTTAAAAACACAGAGACATGGGAAAAAATCTAAATTGCTCATCTTCTGATTCTCTCATCTGTGTGCTCTCATCCCGTTTTTTTCACCCGTACAAATTTCCGATGAGCCCAAAACTTCTTAAATTAAAACCAGAATACTCAAAAGCCGCCTAAAAACAAACGATCCCCATAAAACGAGTTCATTCAGATACTCATAAGTCAGAAAAACAAAACAAGTCCAGCCAACCATCATCAAAAACCATGTCTCGGTTGTTACGGATCAACTTACGCCAGCCCACCTTAAAGCGCTTAAAGAAACGTCGTCTCATACTATTTAAAAACCCTTGAGCGTTAGGGGGTTGTTCAAAGGATACCGAACATAGAATCCAAAGACACAAGTTCAAGATACCTCTTCACAGCGAACATAGAAAACCTATCAGAAGAGCTAAGAAAACTGCTAGAAACCCAAAAAAATAACTCCCCCAAAACCCTGTTTTATACCCCCCAAAATATCCTGATGTATTTTTTCTGCTGGTGAAATAAGGCTTTTAAAGCATATTTTCTAATGATTATAACCAATAAGGTTTTTAAGGTATATTTCCTAATGTTCTGATGTTTTTAAGGTATATTTTCTAAGGCTTTTAAAGCATATTTTCTAATGATTATAACCAATAAGGTTTTTAAGGTATATTTCCTAATGTTCTGATGTTTTTAAGGTATATTTCCTAATGTTCTGAAAGGCCTTAATCTAATAGGCAAAATTTTTAGCTTAATAAGTGTTGGGTGTTGTTGATAAGCTTATGGAGGCTTTGCTTAAAGAAAAGAAGGCGGGGCGGGGTGGTAGTCCTCGAAGGTCTATGTACAAGTATATATGCGGGGGGGAAAGTGGGGTTGGGAAAACCTCTATAGTGGAAAGATTTTGTAAGGAGGCCTTTTTAGATTCATATAAGCCTACTTTTGGATTTAGTATATTTTCAAAAGTAATAGATTTTGAAAAAGCGGTCTTAAAGTTGATAATATGGGATATTGCTGGTTTAGCGGAGCTTAAACCTCTTAGAAAAGAATTCTATAAGGGGGCTCAAGGCGCTCTCCTAGTTTTTGACACAACGAGGCCGGAAACCCTTGAACCCTTAAAAGAGTGGCGGGAGGAGATCTTAAATGTTTGTGGAGAAATACCTTTCATAATTTGCGGAAACAAAATAGATCTAGAAGTGGGGGTAAGCATAAAAGAGGTACAAGAGTTCGCAGAAGAAATAAATGCCCCCCTCTTATTCACGAGTGCAAAAACCGGAGAAAACATAGAAGAAGCCTTTACCCTCCTTACAGAAAAAATTCATGAGCCTTCAGCTGTTTTGGAAAGAACGCCTTCCATTCTTGAGAAGGTTTCCGATTTATCTGATGTTTACGGCGGGAGTATTCCGCTTAAATGGCTTGCAGATGGGATTGGTTGTGATTTGAAGACTCTTGAGAGCATTCTCATCGATCTATACGAGGAGGGGAAGATTTCTGGTTGGAAAATTGACGTAGAGTTAGGTGTTTTAAAACGCCTTTTGGAGGGTTTTGAGGGTAGAGAAAGGATCTCGGTTGAGTTTCAGAAAGAGGTTCAAAATGAACTAGAAGAGATACTTTCAGGATTAGAAGCACTCAAAGAGCATCATGAAGGTATGATGAAGCGGTTAGAGCAACATAAGGAATTTATATTCCTGCTATTCGATGTTATTAATAAGAACATCTTAGTCATCGGAGAACACCTGGATCAGCTGACCGCTAAGATAGAAACTAAGGGAAGATTATCTTATCCTAATAGTTAAAGAA
>JAEOSI010000176.1 GCA_016840425.1 Candidatus Wukongarchaeum yapensis | reverse complement strand
TTTTTTATGGGTAGTGCTTTTATTTACAAGGTAGTACTTGCCGGAGATGGAGGAGTAGGAAAAACCACATTAACCCAGAGATATTTAAGCGGGGTATTCTTTGAAGATACGCGGATGACCATTGGTGTAGGTTTTCATATTCATAGGGCGAAATTGGGGGAAGACGATATTACCTTGCAGATATGGGATTTAGGGGGACAGCAACAGTTCCAAAGAATGGAGGTTTTTTCATCATATATTAAGGGTGCGAACGGTGTTATTGTCACTTTTGATCTTACTTCTGTTGAAACCTTAATTAGTTTGGAAAATTGGTTGAATCTTGTATGTGAGTCCGTGAATAATGTACCTGCAGTAGTTGTTGTGGGTAATAAGTCAGACCTTGTGGATGAGAGAGAGGTTGATGACTCGCTTATTCAAGAGTTTTTAGAAGCTCATGGTAACTGTCCCTATTTTGAAACAAGCGCGCTTACAGGGCAAAATGTTGAGGAAAGTTTCATAGAATTAATGAAAATGATGCGTTCAAAAAGCGATTAAAAAGTAAAAATAAAAACTTAAAAATAATATTTTCATATTTTAGGCAGAATCTTAACTACTTTTAAAAAGGGATAGATAAGAAATTTTATATCGTACTTTTTTAAAGAAAAAAGTGAGAGGTTTTTTACAAGGAGTACTAATTTTTAATTATTTTTTAGGAGACGGGAAGATTTGGCGGTTAAAAGCGAAGAAGAGGAAAAAGAGGTTTCAGAAGTAAGTGAAGAAGCTGAAGGGATTGTAGAAGAAGAAAAAGAAATTGAGGCTGAGGTTTTGGTTGAGGAAGAGAAGAAACCTTCAAGTTTTTCTTTCTTTAAACAGCTTTTTGAGCCTTCTATGCTTTATAATTTTTTAGCATTACTTGGTTTTTTAGTCGTTCTTTTAGTTTTAACAGTTTTAGATTTGGAAAGGGAAGTTGTTTGGCTTGCTTCAGGTCTTTTAATCGCCTATCTTATCATGTTTATCCTCGCAACTCCTGAAAAAACTAGGAAGTTTACTCAACATCCAAAAATTGGACCTGGATTAAGCATAACGTTTACAATCATTTTCACCGTGATATTCGCTTACTATTTCCGGGACAGCCAGACTGTTCTTCTTATTCCCTTATTCTCGATATGGATTTTATGGACTTTAGCCCAAGCCTATTTTATCTCATTACCTGTAAGTTCTTTCAGCAACAAATTAGCTTCAAAGTTTGAAAAACCAAGAGAGTCAGAGGGAGAAAGATCGGAAGAGGAAGCAGAGGAAAGCGGCTCGAAGATCGGGCTTTTCCACATTCTTATAGCCTTTGCTGTGGTGATCTCGGCATCTGTAGCTTACATAGTTACAAGATTCACTATAAACTGGCAGTTTGATGGGGAAAACAGGTGGCAAATGTATACATGGTTTATTTTAAATACGGTCCTTATAATTCTAACGATAATAGTAATATTAAAACACGTCGGCGCCGGCACTGCCTATAAAGATCTTGCAGTTTTCACCTTTACATTTTTCGTAGTCTTCTGGTTATACATGCTTTATCAATCATGGAGCGTCGTAGTAACTTTCCTTAAAGAGAGTAGAAACGAGGTACTAGATGTTATGCTGATGCTTTCAGTGGTACTAATTGCTTCTTATTCCTTTGCTTGTAGGGCCATAAAGATAGAGAAGAGGTTCATTAACCCCGTGAATGTTATATTTTTAACGTTTGGATTTGCAGTAGCTTATGCTGGATTTGAGCTATATTGGACGATGAAAGACTGGGGGGACCCGAGAATAATCGCCATGGTAACACACATGATAATATTCCTTTTCGCAATACCCGTACTTCTTGCAACACCCTTGATGTACGGTTCATCGAGAGGATACTTGGTCCCAGAAGGCTTCCTCAAAAAAACAATGATAATAATGGGAGGGAAGACATAATTTTTTAAAATATGGCAAATTTTAATTAAAATATGAAAACGATAGGTCTTATTGGGGGTATGAGCTGGGAATCTACTCAAGAATACTACCGTATCATAAATGAAACTGTTAAAGAGACATTGGGTGGATTTCACTCTGCTAAAATTATCATGTATAGTGTTGATTTTGAAGAAATAGAAAAACTACAACATCAAGGAAAATGGGGAGAACTTACAGAATTAATGATTGATATTGCTAAAAGAATTGAGAAGTCTGGAGCAGATTTTGTTCTCATATGTGCAAATACGATGCATAAAATGGCAGATGAAGTTCAAAAGAACATCAAAATTCCTTTACTAAATGTTATAGATTTAACTGCTGAAAAGATTAGAGAAAAGGGTTTGAAAAAGATCGGTCTTTTAGGGACGAAATTTACCATGGAAGAGGACTTCTATAAAAGAAGATTAACAGAAAAATATGGTTTTGATGTAATTATACCAACAGAAGGAGAAAGACGGATCATTCACGATGTAATTTTTAATGAGTTATGTCTTGGAGAAATAAAACAGTCTTCAAAAGAACAGTTTAAAAAAATAATAGAAAATCTTGTTGCCCGTGGTGCTGGAGGAATTATTTTAGGTTGTACAGAGATCCCTCTTTTAGTTAAACAAGAAGATTTCGAGGTTTCATTATTTGATACGATGATGATTCATGCAAAATCTGCTGTTGAATATGCGATCAAAAAATAAGATCCTTGCCCTTTTTCTCTTTTTTATGCGTGTCTTAGGTATTTTTCGATTTCCCAGTCGGTTACTTGTATGCAGAATTCTTCCCATTCCTTGCGCTTTAGTGTGATAAAGTTCTCATAAAGGTGTGTTCCTAAGGCTCCTTGCAATACCTTATCTTTTTCTAACTCTTCTAATGCATCTATTAGTGTGCCTGGCAAGTGACTTATTCCTAGTTCTTCTTTTTCCTTAGCAGACATGCTAAAAATGTCAGCTTCTACGGGTTCTGGAGGCATTATTTTTCTCTTTATGCCGTCTAGACCAGCTGTGCACATACAGGCAAAGGCAAGATAGGGATTGCAAGATGGATCAGGGCATCGGAACTCTACCCTCATAGCGTTCTCCATACCTGGGAAGTATTCTGGAACCCTTATCAGGGTAGACCTGTTTTTACGAGCCCAAGAGATGTAAACTGGTGCTTCATATCCTGGAACGAGGCGTTTATAAGAGTTGATTGTGGGGGCGACTATTGCTGTTAGGGCCCTTGTATGGTGGAGAAGGCCGCCTATGAAATATAAAGCGGTTTCTGATAAAGCATCTGGTCGCTTATTTTCATGATCGTAGAAAACGTTTTTGTTTCCTTTAATGTCCCAGAGGCTTTGATGCGTGTGCATACCAGACCCGAAAGAGCCGAAAACTGGTTTAGGCATGAAAGATGCTATGTATCCTCGTAAATGAGCCATGGTCTTGGTAACCATTTTATAAGTTACTACCCGATCTGCGGTCGTTACAAGGTCTCCGAACTTAAAATCAACTTCATATTGTGATGGTGCATTTTCATGATGACTCATTTCGATCTCTATGCCGAATTTTTCAAGGTTAACTACCATTTCTCTTCTAAAATCTTCAGCTAGGTCGAAGGGATGGAAGTCGAAGTAGCCACCGCTATCTATTTTTTCTGGTTTTGAGGCTTCTTTCTCTTTTTTAAATAGGAAAAATTCTAGTTCTGGACCGCATTTATATATATATCCCTCTTCTTTTGCTTTTTCTTCTGCTTTTTGGGCAATATAGCGGGGATCGCCTTCAAATCTTTGTCCGTTGGGCCAGTAAACGTCACAGATAATTCTTGCATCTTTTTGCGAGCCAGATTTCCAAGAAAAAGCCGTAAAGGTATTTGGGTCAGGGACTAAAAGCATATCTGACTCTTCAATTGGTGTAAAACCTAATATTGAAGAACCGTCAAAACCTATGCCGTTATCCAACGCTTCTTCAAGATGTCTAATGGTTATAGCTGTAGCTTTTATTATACCGCGCAGATCTGTAAATTGGAGTCGTATGAATTTTACATCCTCTTCTTCCGCTGTTTTAATTACTTTAGCCTTACTTTCTTCGCTGTATGCGTTCTTAATACTGTCTACCAAAAATTCACATCCTGTAAAACTTTTCGAAAAATTTGAGTTTTTTATAAAACTTTTTTCTATTTTTAGTTTTTCAAGAAGTGATATTTTAAGGTATTTCATAATATTGCAAGAGTCAAAGTTCTGGAAAAATGGCTGAGTTAGGTTTACTGATATTTTCACGAGGATTATTTAATTTTAGACGATGATCAGCGGGGGATCCACTTCGGTACTCTGCTTTTATATTCTAGATATTCTTCACCAAATATTCTTTCAATATCTTTCTCTTCGTAGTTCGTCATTTTATCAAAAAGAATGACGATTAAGACCCATGGAATAAGTGAAATAAGCGAGAATGTCGCAAGGATAAATGCGAGGAATATTAAAAAAGTCCCGAGGTACATGGGATTCCGAACATGGGCAAAAATTCCGGTTGTTACAAGGGTTGAAGTCTCGTGCCTTTCACCGTGTAAAAACATACCAAATAAAGCCTTATGCGCCAATCCTATTAGTATTAAACCTAATATAAACATGATGATGAACAATATTATCCTTATGCTCAATGGGATAGAGTTTGCAGGTTCGGTTGAGAATTTTAAAATAAAAGAATCGAAAAACCATATCAGTGAAAATGCTAAAATAGAGATAATTTGTAGTAAATGGGCATGAGGATGCTCTTTACCCATAACATTTTTTTGGCCTGTTTTCAGCTATTTTACCTCCTTTTTTAAAACTTTAAAAATTTTCATTTAACGATACTTTAATTGAGGCCATGGTTGTTTTATATTTATGATTGATCG
>JAEOSI010000175.1 GCA_016840425.1 Candidatus Wukongarchaeum yapensis | reverse complement strand
GCTTCAGAATACTCTTTCCTACTAACCCAAAGCTTACCGAACGTTTTAAGCGAAGATAAGATGCTACCGCCTATCCAAACGCTGTATCTTCGCTCTGGTGGCGCTACGATGCGAATCTCGACCCCTTCGGGCACTAATTCGGTTAATTCCTTGTGTAAGCGCTCTTTTAGTCCGGGGAACATCGTGGATCCTCCGGATAGTACTATGTTGCTGTAGAGGTCTCTTCGTAGGTCTATATCACATTTTTGTATTGAGTTGTAGATTGTTTCATCTATTGGGTCTGATTCAAGCCCAATCCAGCTTGGATTGAAGAATACTTCAGGAGCTTGGAATCTTTCGGCTCCGATGGTTAGTGTTTCGCCATCTGGGAGCGTGTAGGTCTTCTCCATACCAGATACTTTTTCTGCGAGTCTTAGTTCTTTTTCGTGGTCTAGGGCTACGTAGCAGAGTTTTTCTTTGATGTCTCTTACGATTTCTCTTTCTGCGCTGCTGGTTAGTGAGTATCCTCTTTGTCTTAGTAGTCTTCTGAGGTAGTCTGTTATGTCTCTGCCGCCGAGGTCTATTCTTGTTATGGCGTGGGTGATTGCGAATCCTTCGTAGATTGGTACTATGTGTGTTACTCCGTCTCCGCTGTCTACTACGATTCCGGTTGTTCTTCCGGAGGCGTATAGGGAGAGTACTGCTTGCATGCTTACGTACATTGCTGGTACGTTGAAGGTTTCGAACATGATTTCTGCCATTTTTTCTCTGTTTTTCTTGGGGTTTAGTGGTGCTTCGGTTAGTAGTACGGGGTGTTCGCTTGGGTTGATTCTTAGGTCTTGGAAGAATGTGTAGGACCAGATTTTTTCCATCCCGTCCCAGTCGGTTATTATGCCGTGTTCTATGGGGTATACGAGTTTTAGGACTCCTCTTAGGTTGAGGGCTTCTTCTCCTATGTAGTATTCTCTTACGTAGTGTTCTACGTCACTCATTACGCTTTGGTATTTTGGGTATCCGATTAGTGTTGGGAAGACGGATCTTGGTTGGTCTTCTCCTGCGAAGCCGTTTTTTGTTAGTCCTGTTCCGTTGTCTACTACTACGGGTTTTCCTACTACTCCTTCTGTTGGTGTGGATGCTGTTGCCATTTTTCATAATTCCCCCAATTTAGGTTTTTCTTGATAGTAATATTGCATATTCTTATCTTAAAATACGCACTATCTTTATTAAACCTATTGTTGGTTTCTGTTGGTTTCTGTTGGTTTTTTTTCAAGGGGTTTTTTTTTATTATTTTTATTCTTTTTTTATTCTTTTTATTCTTTTTCGTATTTTTTTGCGTATTTGTTTTTTGGGTTTGTTTTTTTTTTTCTCGTTTTTTTAACACCGTTAATTTTTAATATTATCAATGTCTTTAATTTAATAGGTTGGAATATGGTCAAAGGATCTGGGAAAAATGAAACCTCCTTGTATGGTTGTTGTCAAGTATATTTTGCCTTCTATAAGGGCTATGGTTGCGAGATCTTTGGTGGAAGATTATAATATGAAGCCTATAAAAGTGGCTTCTAAAATGGATATTAGTCCGGCGGCTATAACCCAGTATATGAAGGGTATTAGAGGGGTTAAGGAGATTATGGAATTAGAAAAGTCGGAAAAGGTTAGGGAGTCTATTGAGGGGATATTGGAAGAGTTATTCAAAGAAAACGTGGATGAGATGAAGGTTTTAGAAAAGCTATGTGAAGCTTGTAAAATTATACAGAAAGAAAAAATACTTTGAAAACTGTATAAAAAAGGGTTTAATTTTCTTAAAAACTAACAATTTGACTTCTGTTACGGTTAGGAGAACAGGTATTTTGTAGATTTTGAGATTTGGAATGGAAACTTTTAAATTAACGTCTTTCTCTTTTACTCTAGTTTTGTAAAAAACTCTGACCTTTAAAAGCTTAATAGTTAGTGAATATTTGCTAAGAGTAGTCCTCATTTTTTCGTTTGAAAGGGGGATAATGAATGAGTAAAAAAGTAGAGATAATCTTTGAAATTATTGGGGATTTGGTTGATGAAGCGATCCGTTTATCTGGATTGGAAGGCTCTATTGATGTTGATGATCCTGCTTTTATTGAGTTTTTAGAAGCAAAACTTGGTGAAGTTCTGACTCCTGGTTGTTTTGCTGAGGGTTATGAGGATGATTTGGAAAAAGCTTTGAAGGGTTGTAGAGAAGAAAGCGAGGAGAAATTGAAAGAGTTATTGTTGGTTTGGGTTAAAGCGTTTCCTATGATTAAAAGGATTGAAGAGGATTGGGAAAAAGCGAAAAGGCAGAGGAAGGGTTTGACAAAGGAGGAGGAAGAACTTTTATATGGTTAAGTGTCCAGTCGAAGTTTTTTTTCTTTTATTTATTTATGTTGTTGTTGTCGTCGTCGTTAATTTTGTCTTTTTTTTTATTTAATGATTTGTTTTTTTATAATGTCGTAGATTTCTTCGGGGTTTTTTAGTACTGTGATGTTTTTCATGGTTTTTATTTTGTTTACGTTTTCTACGTCTATTTCTCGTATGGTTAATTCAAATTTTTCTCCGGAGGGTAGGATGGTGGTTTTGGTTCCTGTTTCTTGGTCTATGGGTAGTATGTAGATGGGGGTTTTTCCTTTGGCGCATTGGGCGAAAGCGTTGGTTATTAGGGTGTCTGCGATTCCGTGGGCGATTTTTGCTGTGCTGTTTGCTGTTAGTGGTGCGATTAGAAATAGGTTGTATTTGCCGTATTGGAGGTCTCCTGCTATAAACGGCATGTTGGGTCCTTCGTCGATGATAGGGGGTTTGGGTGAGATGGTTTGGAGTTCTTTCCAAACTTTATACCATTTGGTGACTCTGACTGCTTCTTTTGATAGGGCGATGGTGATTTTGTTGTTTTCTTTTTCTGAAATTTCTTTCATTATTTTTATGATCTCGGGCATGTAATCTCCTGAGCCGGTGATTCCCCACATAATTTTCAAAACCATTTTCGGTCACTCCTTTTATGAGATGAAAATTTTGGATAGTAGGTAAGGAGAGTTTGGGTGAAAGCTCTTTTAATGGTTTATAAATTTGTTTTGTAATTGTGTAATGGGTTTTTTTAAATTGTGTGATGTTTAGGTGAATAAAAACATTAATAAAATAGGAAAAATCTTTATCTAGAAGGGGAGAAATATTTTTCTGCTCTTAAAGGGGAAGAATTGTCGTTTTTTTTTCTAAACCTTTTTTTAGGGTATTGTTGTAAGATTTTAGTTGTGTGTTTTAAGAGATATTGTTTTTTGATCGATGAATTAGGTGTTTTTATTTTGAGTGAGGATAATTAGATGCCAAGGATCGCGGTTTTAGATTTTACTAGGTGTAAGCCTAAGAAGTGTTCAAAGGAGTGTATGAGGTTTTGTCCTGGTATTCGTACAGGGAAACAGGTGATTACTCTTGATGAGAAGACGGGGAAACCTTTGATTTCTGAGGAGCTTTGTTCGGGAGAAAAGGCGTGTGGGATATGTATTAAGAAGTGTCCTTTTAAGGCTATTTATATTGTAAATATTCCTGAGGAGCTTGATAAAGATCGGGCTCATGCTTATGGGAGAAATGGTTTTCGTCTTTATCGTCTTCCTATACCAAAACCGGGGAAGGTTGTTGGTTTAGTGGGGCAAAATGGGACGGGTAAGAGTACTGCTTTGAAAATACTTGCTGGTGAGATAAAGCCAAATCTTGGAGATTATGAAAATTCGCCTAGTTGGGAGGATATAGTTAAAAATTATCGCGGTTTAGAGTTGCAGGCATATTTCCAGAGGTTAGCGGCAGAGGAGCAGAAAGTCGTATATAAGCCTCAATATGTTGATAAAATACCGAAGCAGGTTCAAGGGACTGTTGATGATCTTCTTGATAAAGTGGATGATAAAGGGGGGAAGGGAGAGGTGGCAAGGGAGCTTGGGATAGATCATATACTAAAAAGGGATATCGGTGTTTTAAGCGGTGGAGAGCTTCAGAAATTTGCTATAGCTGCTCTTATCTTAAAAGAAGCGGATGTTTATCTGTTTGATGAGCCGACGTCTTTTTTAGATATTTCAGAAAGGTTACGGGTTGCAAGAGCGATTCGGCGTTTGGCTGAGGAAGAAGGGAGAATTGTGGTTGTGGTTGAACATGATCTTGCCACTTTGGATTATCTTTCAGATTATGTTTCTATTTTTTACGGGGATGCGGGTGTTTATGGGATTGTTTCTCATCCTCATGGTGTTAGGGAAGGAATAAACATATTTCTTAGCGGTTATATATCTGATGAGAATATGAGGTTTAGGTCGGAAAGTATAACTTTCGATTTTGCTCCAGCGCCTGTTCAGTATCAGCCTGGGGTGGAACCTGTTTTAGAATACGGAGTCTTGGAGAGGCGGTTGGGTAGGTTTAAGCTGAATGTGGAGAAAGGTTCTTTGTATGCTGGTGAAATAGTTGGGATAATTGGGCCTAACGGTATAGGTAAAACGACTTTTGCAAGGATCTTGACAGGGGAACTTGAGCCAGAAAATGGAGAAAGTCCTGCAAAGGATTTGAAAATCAGTCATAAACCTCAATATATAACCCCTACTTTTGAAGGGAGTGTTTACTCTTATATTTCTATGGCTAGTAAAAACGTGTTAGGTCAATCATGGTTTAAATCAGACGTTATAAAACCTTTAAACATAGAACCTTTGTTGGAGATGGATGTGGAAGACTTATCAGGCGGAGAGTTACAAAAAGTAGAAATAGCCGCCTGTTTAGCCAGGGAAGCAGATCTTTATATTTTTGACGAAAGTTCTGCTTATATCTCTAGTGAAGATCGTCTAACCGTGGCTCGTACCATTAAACGTTTAATCCAAAACAGGCAAGTTG
>JAEOSI010000174.1 GCA_016840425.1 Candidatus Wukongarchaeum yapensis | reverse complement strand
ATTTCTATACCCGGGATCACTATTAAACCGAATTTATCAGCTATTCTTAACGCTTTTAGCGCTCCACTTATAACGTCATGATCTGTAATTGCTAAACCGTTCAAACCTAAAGCTTTAGCCCTTGTAAGAACTTCTTCAACACTACTTATACCATCTCTTGAGTAGTTTGTATGAACGTGAAGATCAAATTTTCCGTTTAAAATCTTTTTATTCCTCATTAAAATCAGCCTTACACTTTGCGGAAAAGCGTAGTTCACTTATCTCATATAGATTTAAAGAGTTTTTCGGAATAACTTTTAAACAAACTGCTCTAAACATACTTTACCACTATTATTAATTCATTTGCATTTCTATTAGGAGGCGTTTTTCTTGGGTGAAAAGAATAAATGGGTTGTGACTAGTGCTTGGCCTTATGTAAGCGGTATTCCTCACCTAGGTAATATGATAGGGTCTGTTTTGTCTGCTGATGTCTTTGCACGATATTTACGTCTTAAAGGTGATGATGTGGTTTTTGTTAGTGGTTCTGATTGTCACGGAACACCTATAGAAGTCGAGGCCCTGAAAAGGGAGATGAAGCCTGAAGAACTCGCTGTAGAAGTGCATTCAAAAGTTAGCGAATTATTTAAGCTTTGGGAAATAAGTTACGACAATTATACACTCACTTATAATCCCCACCATTATGAGTTTGTACAAGACTTTTACATGAAAATTTATGATAACGGATACATTTTCACAAAAGAAGAAGAATTAACCTACTGCCCAAAAGATGAAAAATTTCTCCCCGACCGTTTTGTCGAAGGAGAATGCCCATACTGTCACACACCAGGAGCGAGGGGCGACCAATGCGACGCCTGCGGAAAACCATTAGAACCCACCCAACTCATTAACCCATACTGCGTTATATGTGGCACAACCCCCATAACCAAGAAAACAGAGCACTGGTACCTCGATTTCCCAAAATTCCAAGAAAAACTAAAAAATTTCATTAAGAATAACAAGGTGATACCTGATAACGCTAGATCTTGGAGCCTAAGTTTTCTGGAGGAAGGTTTGAAACCCAGAGCAATAACGCGGGACCTCTCTTGGGGCATACCAGCCCCTTTCCCAGAAGCGGAAGAAAAGGTTATCTACGTATGGTTTGAAGCAGTCTTAGGATACGTATCCGCCACCAAAGAATGGGCAGAAAAGATCATTAAAAACCCAGAAAAATGGAAAGACTACTGGTTTGACGAAAAAACCCGCACCCTCTTTTTCATAGGCAAAGATAACATAGTTTTCCACCTAGTCGTTTTCCCCGCCCTCCTTTTAGCCAACGGTTCAGGTCACGTCATTCCTTATAACGTTTCAAGCACGGAATTCTTACTCTTTGAGGGGGAAAAGTTTTCTAAAAGCAAAGGCGTTGGAGTGTGGATCGATGAAGCTTTAGAGCTTCTCCCTGTCGACTATTGGAGGTACTTATTAATCGCTACTCGACCTGAAACTAAAGATTATAGTTTCACTTGGGATGAGCTAGAAACCCGGATTAATAGCGATTTAAACGATGTCTTAGGCAACTTCATACACCGAACTCTAACCTTTATTTCAACCTATTTTGCGGCCAACGTGCCAAAAAGAGGAGCTCTAGATCCTGTAGACAATTCCCTTATTCAAAAGATTAAAGAAACACCTAAAATCGTCGGAAAAGCCTTTGAAAACTTCCGATTTAAAGAAGCATGTTCCCAAGCTCTAACCCTTGCTAGAGCCGCTAACGCATATCTTAACGAAAAAGCACCATGGCACCTAATAAAAGAAGACGAAGAAAAAGCCGGAACCGTCCTCAACTTATGCGCCCAAGTTGTAAGCTCCCTCGCAATTCTTTTCGCCCCGATAATACCAAAAGTTTGCGAAAAAGTCTGGAAGATGCTAGGATTTGAAGGAAGCGTACACCACCAATCATGGGACAGTGCAGGAGAACTTTTAGTAAAAGAAGGACAAAAAATCTCAACCCCAAGCTTACCCTTTAATAAAGTTGATAAAAAAGAACTTCAAGAAAAACTCCTCAAAATAAGAAGTGAAGAGAAAGAAAAAAAGGCTGTGAAAAAGATGAAAGAAGAAATAGTAAGCATTGAAGATTTTAAACGGTTAGATATAAGAATAGGCGTCATTAAAAAGGCAGAAACAGTTAAAGGAACCGACCGATTAATAAAGTTCTCAGTAGATTTAGGAGAAGAAAAAGAGCGAACCCTTGTAGCAGGACTGCGAAAATGGTACTCCCCAGAAGAACTCGTAGGAAAACAAGTAGTCGTTTTAGCAAACCTAAAACCTGCAAAAATCAAAGGAATAACCTCAGAAGGAATGGTCTTAGCAGCAGTATCAAGCGACGAAGAAACAGTAAGGCTCCTAATCCCTGATAAAAAAGTCCCCCTAGGATCCCAAGTACTATAACTCGCACAAATAGTTGGAGGAGAAGGAGTCGCCCAAACAATAAACAACATAGCCACAGCCATAAAAAAAACGCCATAGCCACAGACCTAGAAAACATAGACACACACTACTCACCCTCACCATCAGACTACATCCCCCCACGGTCAAACGCATCAGGACTAATAACAAAAAGACTACAAAGAACCCAGTGACCAAAAGAAACATCCAACAAGCCTTTTCAGACTCATGCCCATTACCAAGTTTTTTAAAAAATTCAAAAACAAGTTTTACAATAGGTTTAACTTGAACTTGAAATATTTACTTACAGATGAGGAAATGAAAGTGCCCGTTAATTTAACTTACTTGAAGGACAGAATTGCAGAAGTAAGACAAGTTATTAATGAGCTTAAGAAGTTGTCATCTAACCCTTATGAAGAGTTAACGGTTGACGAGAAAAACTCCATCAGATATCAGATCATAGTTCTTGCAGAAGCTATTGGAAGCATATGCTTACACATAGCTATTGAAGATCTAGGTTATGAGCCGAAGTCTTACACCGAATGTTTTGCATATATGGGGAGCAAAAACATTGTTAAATATGTGGATGAATTAATAAAGATAGTAAGATTAAGAAATCTACTCGTTCACAAGTATTGGATCATCGATGATTTAAAAGTGTACACCTCAATCAAAAGGAACTTTGATTGCATAGAAGAATTATTAAAAGCAGTGGAGAACAAATATGGAATCATCATACGATAAAATTGTGTATTATAGATTAAGCAGTGACGAGAAGAGGGCATTACTAGACAGTCTCAGGAGCCTCCTTGAAAAGGATGATAGTGTAAAACTATGTTATGTCTTCGGGAGTTTTACTAGGAGAGAGCATATTAGAGATATCGATATCGCAATATATACTATGCCCCATTTACCCTTTAACGAATTTTTAAGTTTCGGAACTAAAATAGAAATACAACTTGGCATACCCGTGGATCTACTTCAGCTTCAAGACATAGATCCAAATTTAAGGTTTAAAATATTAATAAATGGCATTCCAGTAATAATAAAGGATGAAAAATTACACAATAAATTAATCTCGCAAGCATTTTCGGAACTACAAGACCAAAAAATAAGTAAAGCATCATTAAACCTATTGTAAAACTTGTTTTTTCATTTTTTAACTTTTTAAAAAACTTGCTTTGGAAAAATTTTTTCTTTGTTTTACTTCTGGTCTTTGTTTCTTTTCCTTTATTAACTGCCCAATCTACAGAAAAATGGTTTTTATATTCGAGAAATTTTTTCACTGTTTTGGTTGTAATAAAGATGAATCTTCTCCAAAACTCCTCTTTTATGTTCTTGTTGGCGGTCTTTATAGGCTTATTTCTTCCCGGTTTAGCCGAGAGTTTGAAAGATTTTGTTATCCCCGTTCTTGCCGTCATCATGACCCTTTCTTTAATCGGGCTAAAGTTTTCTGATATCCGTGCAACTGCTATCATCCCCTACCTACTTTTGAATTACGTTTTTTTAAGCGGCATTATCGTGCTTTCCACTCTTCTTCTCATCGATGATAGGGATTTGATGCTTGGGTTTTTTGTAATGGCAGCCGCTCCCCCAGCAGTAGCCATAGTACCCTTCTCAAAACTACTTGAAGCAGACGCTGCTGAAGCCGCAATATCAAACGCAGGCATATATATGACTTCTCTTCTCTTAACCCCCCTAATAATGCTTTTGCTTACAGGAAGCTCCGCAAGCTTTTTTGAGATCCTAGAAGCCCTAATAATCCTAATAGTTCTTCCCATTATTGTGTCAAGGTTTCTGCACATAAAGCGGACGAAAGAATCGATTAACATAGGGTTTTTCATCGTTATTTACACCGTTATAGGGTTAAACGTAGAAAACCTCTCCTTCTACCTATATCCCGTCATTATAATAGCCATTCTAAGAACTTTCTTCTCCGGAAGCATCATTCTATTTGCAAGCCTGAAAAAAGAAACTATATTTGAAACCTCGATGGTTCGAGCTTTATTCGCCTCCTATAAAAACCTAGGATTTACAGCAGGAGTCGCCCTCGTGATTTTCGGCGAAGAAGCCTCAATACCAGCAGCAATATGCATCCTATTCGAAGTCCTCCTATTCAACTACTATTCAGCGCTTAAAAACAAGATAAAACTTTAGGAGTTTTCCCTCTTTCTTTAAAACCATAAACAGTTTGTAAAATCTTAATTGAAACCCATTCCCCTTTAAATAGTCAAAAAACAACTTTCAACTTTTAAAAACTACTTAAAATTTTTATACCTTTTTCACAATGTATTTCAGAACTTTATTGCAATTTAATAAAGTATGAGTGATGCTTATGAGAAGTCTTAAAAGATCTTTTAAGGGCGTCAGTTTTAGAAAAAGGTATCAACAGGTAACATTAACTGTCTTAGTTTTGTTTTTAACTGTTTCAATAGTGTTAGCAGTGCAAGAAATAAACG
>JAEOSI010000173.1 GCA_016840425.1 Candidatus Wukongarchaeum yapensis | reverse complement strand
ACGAAAAAGCTTTATTGTCCCTAGAAGCCCCCGTAGAAAGAGTAACTGGTTTTGATATCACTGTTCCATTACCGAAAACTGAACACTGGTACATTCCGAGCGAGCAGAGAGTTTTGAGGGGAATCCAAAAAGTGGTGAGTTTTTGAGGAGGATTTGAAAATGGTGAACGAATTTAAATTCCCTGATGTTGGTGAAGGTATTGAAGAAGGCGAAGTTAAAAACTGGTTAGTAAAAGAGGGGGACAATGTTAAGGAAGACCAGGCAGTAGTTGAGGTTGAAACCGATAAAGCCGTGGTCGAGCTCCCCTCACCGTACTCAGGAACAATAGCAAAGCTCCATTTCAACGAAGGTGACGTCGTAAAAGTTGGAGAAGTTCTAGTCACCATAGCTGAACCTGGCGAAGAGGTTAAGATACCAGAAAAGAAACCTGCCGCCGTAGCTGTAGTAGGAGAACTAGAAGAGGCGCCTCTAAAAGAAGAGGAAGTACAGGTTGAAAAACCTCCCATAGAGGCAAAAGTTGCAGAGGTACCAAAAAAGAAGATTCTTGCTACTCCTGCTGTGAGAAAACTTGCCAAAGAGCTGAACGTTGACCTTGCTCTTGTTGAGGGTACAGGTTCTGGAGGGCGTATAACCAAGGAAGATGTTGAGGAGTTTTCTAAGAAACCAAAAGTCGAAAAACCAGTAGCAGTCAAGATAACACGCAAAGCTGGTATCGCTTATGATATGTATGGTCATATACAACGAGTACCTTTTAAGGGAATTAGAAGGACTACTGCTAAAAAGATGACGGAATCTTGGGCAAAAGTCCCCCACGTAACGCATGCAGATGAAGCGGATGTAACCGAAATGGTAATGATCAGGCAAAAAGAAAAAGCCAAAGCCTTAGAGAAAGGCATTAAATTAACTTATTTACCTTTTATCGTTAAGGCAGTTGTATCTGCATTAAAAGAGCACCCATACGTTAACTCTAGCATCGACGAAGAAACACAAGAGATTGTTCTAAAACAATACTTCAACATAGGCATAGCGGTAGACACCGAAGAAGGTCTCATGGTGCCTGTAGTAAAAATAGCGGATAAAAAAAGCGTGTTAAAGATCGCTGAAGAAATTCAGAATTTAGCAGAACTTGCAGCAAGCAGAAAGATCGATCTAGCCGATTTGAAAGGAGGAACCTTCACCATAACCAACATAGGGGTAATTGGAGGTACATACGCCACACCCATAGTAAACTTTCCAGAAGCAGCCATTCTAGGTGTTGGAAAGATACATGATAAACCGGTGGTAAAAAATGGAGAAATAGTGATCAGAAAAATAATGGGTTTATCACTTTCCTTTAATCACAACATATTTGATGGAGCAGAGGCTGCAAGATTCATGAATGACTTGATTAAATACCTAGAAGATCCTTATTGGATGCTGATAGAGTAGCATTATTGTCTTTTATTTTGTACTCCTATCCCTTTTTTCTAATTCTTATTCCGTATTTTCTTATTTTTGTCGTGAAATGGATGTTTCACGCCGAAAAACAACCAACCAAAATATAAAACCCTAAAAAGAAACCCCTTTTAAAATAAAAAAAGGCAAACATCTTAGAAATTCTTTTGTCCGTAGATTAGCTCTACTCCGAATAAAAACTAGGAACGTAAATCGAAGAAAAATCCTTACTCTCAAAAACTTTTTAAACAATATAAGTTTATAACCCTCAAACCAAAAAAGGGGAAAAAGGATGAGAAGAAAAAACTTCCTATTAGCTTTTTCGGCCGCTTTTTTCATCGCATTACTCGCTGTAGCGACAGCACCAACCACTGCAGCTCCAACAAATAACTGGGGCGTCGAAGCGGACACTACACTCAATTATAAGATAGAATGGGCTGATGGAGACCACTCAACGACTTATGGATACGAAATAACGGTCGTAAATATCGAAGATTTAAGTAGCCCAACTGACGATCTTGACGATCTCTTCTACACATGGCAAGAAAACGTTGACGGAATTTCATCAAACGAAGGCGACGGTAGGCTTTCAGGGGCCAGCTTGTACGACGCTGGTGACATAATGGCCCCAAATTTGCCGTTTATCCTTCCTATTGACGATGCAGGAACAGTGCCTGGTGCTCAGGGTCTTGACTGGGCTGACGCGAAAACTGTCATAGAGAATTTGGAGGATCCACCGTGGGATTACGATAAGGCTGTAGTGACGGAAGATGGCGACATGTATAAAGTTGAACTAGAGTACCACGGTGACCAAGCTGGTTATGGAGACTATAAAGCAACAGAAACTATTGAGTGGGACACAAGCAAAGGCACTCTCGAGTCCTATTCGTACGAATGGGTGTGGGAAGATGCAGGATATACTGAGACAACTGAGATCAGTAAAGGTGGAGTAAGCGAAGGATTCTTGGAAGGTAACGCACCGATAATAGCTATAGCAGCCTTAGGTATCGGCGTTTTAGCGCTTCTTATGATCCTGATTAAGAAATAAGTGTAAAATGAGCAGATCGAGTGTTCTTTTCTTTCTCTTTCTTTTTTTTATTATAGAGGGGGAGAATTTCAGGAGTTTTTCTCTGCAAACTATTACATAGAAGAAATTTGAAAAGGGAAGGAGAAGAAACACCAGAACCTTAGCAGAATAAAACTTCAGAATCGTGACCCAGACTCCTTGGGTATGATTTTCTCTTTTTTGTTTTTTGGGATGTTTTACAAGGGTTTAGTTTTTTAGGGTTTTTAGGAAGTTTTTTATTATGTTTATGCCTGTTGGGCGGGTTAGTATTGATTCTGGGTGGAATTGCATTCCTTCTATTGGGTGGTGTCTGTGTCTTATGCCCATGATTGTGTTGTCTTCTGCTCTTGCGGTTATTTTTAGGGTTTTTGGGAGTTTTTCTTCTACCGCTTCTAGGCTGTGGTATCTTGTTGCTTCTAAGGGGTTCAGTATTTCTTTATAGATACCTTGACCGTCGTGGGTGATTTTTGAGGTTTTTCCATGTACTGGGCCTACTTTTGCTTTGGAGATTGTTCCGCCGTAGGCTTCTACTATTGCTTGAAACCCTAAGCATACACCGAGTATGGGTATTTTTTGCCCATATTTTTTTATCATAGGGATAACGTTTCCTGTATCGTGTTTTGGGTGTCCTGGACCTGGGGATATAACTATTCCTGAAAACTTTTCTTTTTCGAGAAGTTTTAAGGGTATGGTGTTTTCTTCAACAGTTATTTCACAGCCTAGTTCCGCAAAGTAGTCTACTAGAATGTACACGAAACTGTCTTGGTTATTTATAAAGAGTATATTTTTCAATTTTTTACGTCCTCCTCTGCTATTTCTACTGATTTGAGTAGGCTTTTCATTTTGTTTTCTGTTTCTTTCCATTCTAGGTGAGGTTTTGAGTCTGCCACGATTCCGCCCCCTGCTTGTACTGAATATTTGCCGTTTTCTTTTACTATTGTTCTTATTGTGATTGCTTGGTCTGAGTCGCCGTTTAGGGCGAAGTAGCCTATTGATCCTGCGTATATTGATCGAGCTTCTTTTTCTAACTGGCTTATTATTTGCATTGCGCGTAGTTTAGGTGCGCCGCTTACTGTTCCTGCTGGGAAGATGCTTTTCATAGCGTCAAAAGTGTTAAGATTTCTTTTTAGTACGCTTTCAAGGATTGTAACGATATGCATTACATGTTTGTATCGTCTTATGCTCATGAACTCTACAGGTGTTACAGAGCCAGGAACTGAAACCTTGGCAAGATCGTTTCTCGCTAAATCAACGAGCATTACGTGTTCTGCTCTCTCTTTTGGATCGCTTATGAGTTCTTTTTCTAGTTTTAAATCCTCAGTCTTGTTTTTTCCTCGTTTTCTTGTACCGGCTATGGGAACCGTGGTTAGTTTTCGACCGGCTATGGAAATGAGGGCTTCAGGACTACTTCCAATGATTTTAATTTCGCCAAAATCTAGGAGGTAAAGGTAGGGTGAAGGGTTTAACGTGCGTAAGGCTTCATATATGGTGAGGGGCGTTGCTTTTGTTTTGAAGTAGTTTCTTCGGGAGATTACTGCTTGAAATATGTCACCAGAAAAGATGTGTTCTTTGGTTTTTAGAACCATTTCTTCGAACTCTTCTTTTGAGGTATTTGACTTTGTTTCGATGTCTTTTATGTTATTTCGTGACCGTTTTTTTGGTGGCGATTTGTAGGATTTCAATGCTTTTTCTATTTCGGGGATTAGGGGGTTTGTTTCGCCTAAACTGTTGTCTATGAGGATGAGTTTTTGGTTTAGGTGGTCGTATGTGAGGACTGTTGTTTGCATGGCTTGTATAGCGTCTGGTGTTTCATGGTTTGGGCGGTATCCTACCCAGGGGGCAACTATATCGTAGCCTAAATAGCCGAGATAACCGCCGAAAAAGACTTGTCTTGGGAAAAATTCTGGTCTTTGTGTGTTGGATTTCGGGAAATATTTTTCGAGGAGGTCTAAGGCTTTTATATCGTATTTTACGCGGTCATCTACCCTATCCTTCACCTTTACTTGGTTATTTTTTGTTTCTTTTGTGGCTTCTATGTGTTGTAGGATCTTCTCTCCTCTTTCAGTCGTCATGTTTGTGATCTTTACTTTGTTGTTTTTAATTTTAAGAAGGTAGTCTGGTTCAAAGCAGATAAAGGAGTATTGGGGTTTTCTTGTTTCTTCGTGTACAGACTCTAGGAGGAAGGAACAACTTGGTTCAAGTTTTTCGACTAAGTGTTTGTATAGGTAGAAAGCTTCATAACCTCCACCTAAGAGAGTTGCATTTTGTTGAAATTTTAAGCATTGCTTCATTTTATTTCGTCGCCTCCTTCATTTCAGCAGCGTAAAGTTTTACTTTTTCAAGGACACCGTTTTTAAGTTCTCCATATTTTGAAATGATATCTACTATTG
>JAEOSI010000023.1 GCA_016840425.1 Candidatus Wukongarchaeum yapensis | reverse complement strand
AAACTCGAAATTTTTAGGCTCCAAACCTTTGTCTTTCAAGTTTTCTATAAGTTTTTCAACTCTGTGTTCTCTTCTACCCCCACTTGTAAGCTCGATCTCATAAATAAAATCAAAACCATAACTAAGCTTAGGATCATCTTCGTGCCTTGCTATATAAAAGGGTTTGATTGCCCAAGGATAGTCGGTTATGAAAAACGGTTCGTTTATCATCTCTACAAGTTTTTTCTCTTGGGGTGTACTGAAATCTTCCCCCCACTCAATAATTTCTCCCTCTTTTTCAAGCATATTAACACATTTGTCATAAGTTAAACTTTTGAAAGGTCTTTTAGGTACTTCTATCTCCCTTTCTAATATCTCAAAATCCTTTTCACGCCTCTTCTTAACCTCTTTATAGACCTCCCAAATCAATTCTTCTAAAATATTCATAACATCATTTTCTGTTGCAAATCCTACCTCTATATCTATACCCCAAAACTCGTTTAAATGCCGTCTAGTTCTATGTTTTTCCGCTCGATATACTGGGCCAATTTCAAAAAACTTCTCAAATCCCCCCCCTACAACAAACTGTTTGTACAATTGTGGTGACATCGTTAAAAAGGCAGGTCTATCAAAATACAAAATTGGAAATACTTCTGCACCTCCCTCTGTAGCCGCAGAAGTTATTTTTGAGGTAAAACACTCAGTAAATTTCCGTTTATGGAAAAACTCCCGCGTTATGTTCGTTATCTCCGATTTTATTAGGAATATTGATCTAACTTTTGGGTTTCTAAAATCAATAACCCTCCACTTTAATCTCGTATCAAAACCGGTTTCTATGCTCGGAGCAAGAGGATCATAAGGGAGAGGTTCTGATTTGTTCAATATCTCTATTTTTGCAGGGATTATTTCCACGCTTCTCGGCGCCCTTTCATCAACTTTAACGATCCCAGCCACGCTTAAAGCATCATTTCTATCGATTTGTTCTATTTTTTCCATTATCCCTTCATTTACTTCTCCCTTTCTAGCGGTTATTTGTATAATACCATCATTATCCTGAAGAACAAAAAATTTTAACTTTCCAAGCTTTCTTAATCTTAAAACGTTTCCATTAACAACAACTTCTTTTCCTTCAATATTTGGCGTTACTTCCACAGAATAATGAGTTCGCTTCCATTCTGCCCTACTCAAAACCTCACATCCTTTGCCTATTCTAAAAAATAGAACAACTTAAAACAATTTTATTAAAAAAGTTTATCTATCCTCCAACATATGCCATTGGACCCGTTTTCATCAACTCTCTTAAAAAAACAGTCGCAAACTGCCCAGACCTAAGTGAAAAATCAATCAAGAGCAACGTACGATGCGGATTAGCCTCTAACTGCTCCGTTTTATAGATTAAAACTGGTTTTTCCATCACTATGAATATTTCACGATAATTCCCCTTAGAAGATATATCAGGCATCTTACCAATTTTAAAATCAGTTAAAGAAATATCCTCCCTCTCTAAAATCTCCTCCAAAATTTCTCCAGACTTTCCTTCTGGACGCTTAATTTTAAAACCCACAAGAGGAGCCAAAATCCGCCCATCAAAATGACCGCCTATTTTGCCCATATATACACGGACACTTTCATAGCGAATTTTTTGCACTTCTCCCCCTATTATTAAATCTCCCTCCATTGGTCCTGTAAAAGACAAATCCTCTTCAATTCTACGGCTCAAATATATATTAAAAAGATATGATTGATAAGCATGAATAAACATTTTTAAAAGCGATTTCGGCAACCTTCTTAAGGCATTTATAAAATCACGAGGACGCTTTGATAAATGTCTCAACATAACCCTTTCATAATACAAACCCCGAGGGAAATTTTTAAGCGCCGAAACAAAATCTAAACTATCCTCCAAATCCTTCCTAAAACTCGCCCCAATCTCATTTCCATCCCCACTTATTTCCTCACATAGAAACGTCATAACTGCCCCTTCAAAATCACCTTTTACAATAGCACGACCTACAAGATGAGTTATCGGACGACTAATCCCAAATCTTTGATGACCAAAATAGTTAGGAATCCCTCCTCTTTCCCTTATCTCCCCCAAGCCCTCCTCTACCATCTTTTTTGTTTCAGAAACATCATGGAGAATATCTCTTATGGTTATTTGAAATCGATTACCCCATAAATCCCCTAACCCTATCGAACTAAGAGCTTTTATCGGGGATCTTATCTCCACATTCCTAATCCCTACTTTTAGCAACTTTTCAGGTGAAACCTTCCACACACACACTCTCTGAGCTGTCCATGCTGAAGCATCCTTCATCCCAGCAAAACCAAAAAAATTTAACGGAACATTTAAAGCTTCAGCAATCCTCCTAACAGCAGAAATCGTATCTATCCCTTTCTTAACTAAAACAAAATGCGTCCAAAGCCCCTTCTCTTCTCCCACTTCCTCCCTAAGCTGATCCTCCCCTCTCCTTACAGATAAAACCCTTCCACTAGGCATTATCTCCTCTACTACAAAATCTTCATGTCTCTTTTTGATTACTCCTCCGATACCTTCACTTTTCGTCCAATAATATCTTATACCTATAAATTCTTCAAGCTTAAGAGACTTTCTTAAGTTTTTCATTATGAAAAACACCCCATTCTCTCTTAAAAACGCTCTCTATTTAGACTAAGCTCTTGCAAAAGCAACCATTTCATAAACACTCTCTCCCTCTGGTTTAATAAAAGTACTTTCATCGAAGGATTTTTATGCCCCTCCCTAATTGAAACGATCGTTAACTCTTATAAAAAATTAGAGACTCATTCAAAACCGACCAAATGATATAAATAATCTAACTTCCTATCTTAATATGGCTTGTTTGAAACAAGCAGACATTACCTTCTTATCGAATAAAAAAGCAACATCTAATTTATCACCAAAATATCTATTACAAACTTATTGCTGGCGGAGGAAGGGCGTTGATCATGAAAGGTGCTGATCGTGGAAGTAGTCAGTAATCAAAAAATAGAAATGGTTAATAAAGGAAAAAGTTCGTTTAATTTTCTAAATTTGGACCCCCTGATAAAAGATGATAGAATCGTAGCATTTTTAACGGGTTATACGGGAGAAATAGGCGCTTGTCCTTATTACAATGAACATTTTAAACATAATTGTACTTTAAACCCTGATATTTGCAAAAAAAGAAACTGCCAAGGAAGGATCTTTTTCAAAGGATTTTTATGCTCTCCCCTAGTTGAAATTATCGTGGAACTTTCTAAAAAATTAGAAGGCCATGAAGAAAGTTTAACGAACAGTCTACCTCTTCTCTGTTTAGCTTATTAACTATTTTTCAACTAGTTTTCTTCTCCTTCTATTAGAGAAGTTTTAATTTTCCTGTAATCTTATCAATAAGTTCGGAAGGAGCAGGCCCTATCCCTAAGGCAGTAATTGTTCCTGGTTCAAGCTCCGTCAAGCCTGCATCGCTAACAATCGCATTGGGAATTCCTCCCTTTTCCGCCTCTTTCTGAAAGCTTAAAAGTTCGTTAAGTGAAGAAACCTTTAAAACAACTTTTTTCTGTCCTTCCCTCAACCATGACTCTAACCACTCTCTTCTCTTCCTCCTTGCTTCTTCTGATGCAAGTATAGCAGCGTGAGCGGTTTGTACTGCTGTTTTACCTTTAGACATTCCCAAACTCGAATCAATAACTATCGCCTGCTTATAATTAAACTCCTTCTTTTGAAGCAAATAAACCCCTCTCTTCCTTTCCGTGTCTTTAACAAAACCATTAAACCTTTAATCCAAAAAACTCATAAAATTAAGTGTTTTCCTCAAATAAAAAGCCTGTTTTTGGTGGTTTAATGGAAGCATCCCATGACGTTATCGTTGTTGGCGGTGGCCCTTGTGGTATCCTGACTGCCATTGAGTGTGCGAAAAGCAATTTAAAAGTATGTCTTCTAGAAGAACATTTCAAGATAGGCGAGCCTCCTCATTGCGCTGGTCTTCTAAGCGTAAAAGGACTAAAACTCTTAGGACTATACAATCATCTCTTCTCAGAGTGGGATGGAGTCATACAAAATCCTTCGATAAGAGGCGCGACTTTTTTTTCTCCTTCAAACTATCAGTTTAAAGTTGAAAGAGAAACTCCTCAGGCAGTAGTTGTTGATAGGGTTGAGTTTGATAAAAAAATTTTTCAGTATGCTGAGATTTTGGGTGTAGAAGCTTTTAAAGGCGTCCATGTGGAAAAAATAGAAAAAACAGATTCTGGCATGAAAGTTTACGTAAAAATGAAATCCCTCCAAAAAAAGGAACCTGCCAAATTAGTAACAGTTTCAAGCGATCTTGTTATAGATGCGGAGGGAACTGATAGCCGTCTCCTTTTACAGGCAGGTTTAACTCCTCATAAAAAAAATTGGGTGTATTCAGGCGCCCAAGTTGAATTAGAAAAAGTAAAAGATTTGAACCCTAATATGGTAGAACTTTATCTTGGACGAAGGATCGCTCCTGGCTTTTTTGCTTGGATAATCCCATTAAAAGGCGAAGGTGCTAGGGTAGGCCTGATAGCAAAACATGGTTATCGAACAAGAATGTTATTAAAAAAGTTCATGAACTCTCATCCAATAGCCTCGAAAAAGGTTAAAGGGGCTAAAATAAGGAGGAAAATGGGGGGAAAAGTCCCTCTGAGCGGTCCTATAAAAAGAACGGTTACCGATAACTTCATAGTGGTAGGCGACGCTGCTGGTCAAACAAAGCCCACTACAGGAGGCGGGGTCGTTACAGGTGGTCTCTGCGCTATTATCGCAGCAAAAGCCGCAAAAAAAGCCGTAGAAGAACAAAACTTCTCCTCAAATTTTCTCAAAGAAAACTATGAAAAATCGTGGCAAAAACTTCTAAAAAAACAGTTAAAATTAATGTTTTTACTCCGCAAAACTTTTAACATCCTTTCAGATCAAGCAATCGACCACCTATTTAAAACAATAAAAACATATAAAATCGAAAAAGTAATCGAGAAAAAAGGAGACATAGACTGGCAAGCAACCCTCATACTAACCGCCTTAAAAAACCCAATAACCTACTCCCTAATCCCAAAAATCATAACTTCCATTAAAAAATAATATGAAAGAATTTATAAACAATTATTAAGTACAAACCCTTTACTTCTATCATATTCAAGATCTATGTGGAAAACATGGGTTTACAAAATATGGAGTGTAGAACTGATTGCCGTCTGAAGAAATAATAATGCCTCTTTGCTCTTGCTGCAGTCGCATTGTATCCCCAAAAGATAGAGGTGCTAATAAGTTTTCATGTCCAAATTGCGGCGCAATAACCATCGTAAGATGCAGTAGGTGTCGCAAGCTGGGAAACTCTTATAAATGTCCTAACTGTAGTTTCTGGGGACCATAAATTAAAAAATACCCCTTTAAATTGAAAGTAAACTAGTTTTAACAACTTTATAGGTGAGTTATACAATGGCAAAAGTAGTTGCAAAAATAAAAGTTATGCCAAAAGACCCAGAAATCAAGCCAAACATGATAAAAAAACAAGTAGAAAAAATTTTACCAGAAGGAGCAGAAATCACGGCTTCAGGAGAACAACCGATCGCTTTTGGATTGGTCGCACTCATGCTGAACGTAGCAGTCCCAGAAGAATCAGGAACAAAGATACTAGACGCTGTTCAAGAAGCAATTGAAAGCCTAGAAGATGTTGAATCCACAAGGGTAGAAGCAGTAACAAGAATCTCTCTTTAATCTATCCAACTCTCCCCCAGTTTAAGTTAAACCACTTACTTTTTTAAAAAAACAAGATAAAGACGAGATAATAAAAAGACTAATAATTACTGATTGACAAAAGAGGGAGTATGGCGCTTTATCCTAACCGTATTGTATACTCATCAGGTGTAATCTCGCGGGGTTCCCAGGATCCTGGCAATCTCCCCATCTTTTTCGCCTGCTCCATCAACCTTTTTATCCTGTTTTCAGTGCTTGGATGCGTACTGAAAAGACCGCTTAAAGCACCACCTCTGAAAGGATGAACGATGAACATATGGCTTGTGGCAGGGTTAAGAGTTGTCTCAGGACGCCTTGATACCCCTTGTTGAAGCTTGCGAAGGGCATTTGCAAGATTTTCAGGACGCCCCGTTATCCGCCCGCTAAACTCATCTTCAACATACTCTCTACCCCTTGAAATGGCAAGATGAATTAACATGGCCGCAATAGGTGCAAGAACCCAAGCAAGGATAACTAATGCCATATTCCTTTGACTACCTCTACCAAAAAATATGCCCCAGCGTGCGAGCCAGGCAATGGCCCCTGCAAACATTGCTGCTATTGCACCGATCAAAATATCCCAATGCTTGACGTGACCTACCTCATGCGCGAGTACTGCTTCGAGTTCTTCAGTGTTGAGGATTCTCATCAATCCTGTTGTTACCGCTACAACAGAATGCCCAGGACTCCTTCCTGTAGCAAAAGCGTTTGGAGTAGCACTATCCATTATAGCGACTCTTGGTTTTTTCTTTAATCCTGCTTTTTCAGTTAGACGAGCCACTATCGAATGAAGTTCGGGTGCTTCTTCCTCCGTAACTAGCCGAGCACCAGTCATCTTCAAGACTAGCTTATCGCTAAACCACCAACTCGATAAGGTAAAAATGCCTGAAAGTATCAAAAACCAATAGAAAGATAAGCCAAGAAAGTAGCTTACAATGAATAGCAGACCAATCATGAAAAGAAATAAAAGAGATACTCGTACTGCACTAAAAAATCCCATTTCAACCATCAACCTAACTATTTTCTACCTTTGGAATTATCTCCTTAATATTTTTATTATGTAACACTGATACCAATATTTAAACCATTTTCAATTATAAACTAAAAGTTGGTGATGATATTCATGTTAAATTTGATGCGTGGCGCATATATTGCTGTAAAAGAGTGTTTAGGGTTGCGTGAGGGTGAAGAACTTCTCATCATAACTGATATGAATAAGTATAGGATGGGTAAAGTCCTCGCTTTGATTGGTGCGGCCTTGAACGGGATAGTTTCCTTTGTAGAAATTCCTGTAGGTGAACGGCCTGGAAGCGAGCCGCCAAAAGCCGTTGCAGAAGCCATGAAAGCGGCGGATGCTGTTTTAATCCCAACTACTCATTCTATGACTCATACACAAGCAACGGGCAATGCTTTAAAAGCAGGCACAAGAGTTGTAACAATGCCTGGCGTGACTGAGGAGATGTTTAAAGGTCCTCTGACATGCGACTACAAAGAAGTTGAAGTCTTAACCAGAAAACTAGGAGATCTTCTTACAAAAGCCAACAAAGCAAGCATAACTTCCCCCTCAGGAACAAACCTCACCATCTACTTGGAAGATAGGGAAGGATGGCTTGATACAGGCATATTCCACAAACCCGGCGACGTAGGCAACCTTCCTGCAGGGGAAGCCTTTATTGCCCCTGAAGAGGATAAAGGCGACGGCACCCTCATAATAGAACCCGTAAGCACCATGGTGGAGGATTATACCAAAGTCGTGTTAGAACATGGGAGAATCATTGAGATAGAAGAAACTCTAAGCGGGAAAAGGTTAAAAAACTTCTTAGAAGCTGCAGGAGAAAACGCCTTCATCATAGCGGAATTAGGCATCGGAACAAATCCAAAAGCAAAAATCACAGGTAACTTACTAGAAGATGAAAAAGTCATCGATACGTGTCACATAGCCTTTGGTCACAACCTAAACTTTGGGGGGAAAAACAAAGCAAATACACACATAGACTTTGTTATCACTGATCCAACACTAAAATTAGAAATTGAAGAAAAAGAAGTCACAGTGTTAGATAAAGGAAAATTATTGCCTCCTTAAATCCTCAAAAAGGTTTCATCGTTCTTTTTTTGTTTCTAAAGCCTGATTTATGGCATTTAAGAGTGTGTTTTTAAGTTTTTCCAGTCCTACCTCTACTTTTTCTACTTGTTGTATCCCTGAATATTCTCTAAATTTTTCTATATCTTTTTTGTATTCTTCATAATTTCCTAGAGTGTCGACAAAAATCACCTTCTTAATATTTTTTAACTGTTCTTTTGCTTCTTTTTCATCCAATCCCAAGGAGTCCTTCAGAAATTTTTCCCAGTTTTCACACCAACCCGGTGAAAGATACCAAAACGCCTTTTCAGGGTCGATCTTTTCCCTAGTCTCTTTGCCAAGTAGCATTTCGATACAGTTTAGGCATCCTTGCACTTTAACTGCGCCATAGTTCCTAACAATGTCCTTGATTTCAGCATGGCAAGAGTCTCCATAAACTACAACTATGCCGTTATGACAGTTTTTAGAACACTCTTCTAACTGTTTTTCAAGGTTACCTTTCAATTCGTCAAAATCCAAGTGAAGCGTAGGCGGTAAAAAATACGCTTTAACTTTTATCGCACCATCTTCAATCAATCTTTTATTTCTTTCTCTAATATTCCGCAATTGATCAAACAAACAGATTTTTCCTCATTTTCCGCCAAAGTGATACCTTCTTAATAAAACGTTTAATATTTTTCAGTCGCTCATTAAGGATGTTTAATCATTCAAAAGTCTTTAAAATATTAAAAATAGTTTCAACCACTAATATTAGCGTTTTTAAGGGAGTTAAAGTTCTTATAAGTTTTTTAAAATAGACGTGCTTCTTGGCTAAGTTTTAAACTTTTGGATTAATAATGTTTGAAAATATTTTTTGGACTTTTCAAGACTGAAAAGAAAGCAAGGAAATACTTATCAAGCAGAATTGAATAAAGAGGAAAGGAGGGGAAAGCATGGCTCAAAATAATCCTTTGGAACACGACAATATACTCCAAGCAATAAAAACAAGGAGGAAAAAACAAAAAATTTCCAAAGCAAACAGGTGAGAACAAAAAAGGTTAAATATTAGGGGTTAGTAGCGATCACTGTAATTACCCCTATGTATTATAAATTTGCAAAAAATTACTGCTAGTAATATTTTGGTGGCTTTTTCGTGGTATACAGAGCAACTGTTGAAAAATTTGGAGGGTCTATTCTAAGAAACGGAGAAGGATTTTCAAAAATCATAAACGCGATTAAAACAAGTCATGCACAAGGCGATGTAATCGTCGTTTTATCAGCAGTTTCAGGCGTTACAGACCGATTAATATCCATGGCCAAAAAAGCCGAGAAAGGTAGCCACGTAGAAAAAGAGATAGATTCTTTATTTCAAGATCACTCGCAATTGATCAATAACTTTATCCTTGACTCAGAAGAACGAAAAAATGCCACTAAGACGTGTAAAGATTTCATCGAAATTCTTTACCCTCTACTAGACGCCGTTTCTCGTTTAAAAGAATTGACACCAAGAACCCTTGACTACATTGCACCTTTTGGTGAGAAGCTTGCAATACAAATCCTAACACATGCACTAAAATCCGCCGGAGTCGCCGCAAAAGCCATTGACGGAGAAGAAGTAATCAAAACAAACGATAACTTCGGAAACGCTTTCCCCATATTCTACGAATGTCAAAGAGCTTTTAAAGAGAAAATTTTGCCGATGATAAAAGAAGGAATAATACCCGTAATCGCAGGTTTTTGTGGATCCACCATGAAAGGCATAACTACAACCCTCGGAAGGGGAGGAAGTGACTTCACAGCCACAACAATCGGAGCTGTCTGGCCCGCTGACGAAATTATCCTCTGGAAAGATGTTACAGGACTCATGTCTGCAAACCCGAAAATAATATCTAACGCAGAGATTCTTGAAAAAGTCACTTACGCCGAAGCAGCAGAACTTGCCCACTTTGGAGCAGAAGTTCTCCATCCTCGATGCCTAATACCTGCAAAAAAGAAAGACATCCCCATAACCATTAAAAGCTTTTCTTCCTCTACTAAAGGAACCATCATAAACAACAAACCTAACGAAAAAGAAGGAATTGTAAAAGCTATTGTCGCTCTAGAAGACGTGGCCCAGATAACGGTAGCAGGAGAAGCAATGGCAGGGGTTCCAGGCGTAGCCTCTGAAATCTTTAAATTAATGGCAGAAAACCTAGTAAACATAGTTATGATATCTATGGGTAGTAGTGAAGTTAACGTAACATTCGTAGTGAACCTTGAGGACGGAGAAAGAGCAGTCAGAGTTCTAAAAAGATCCTCTAATTTTGGCCGTGTCTGGACCAACGTAGAAATGGAAGACGACGTAGGAGTATGCGCCGTTGTGGGAGAAGGAATGAAATTTACCCCTGGCGTCGCAGGAAAAGTCTTTTCAGCATTAGGACGCGCAGGGGTAAACATACGCACTATCGCCCAAGGAAGCAGCGAACTTAACATAAGTTTCGTAATCAGCAGAAAAGACATACCGAAAGCCATAAAAGCAATACATGACGCAACATACCTCCGCACCCCCCACAAAAAAACTAAATAAGACTAATTATAGCAATTATGATCGTTTTTAATACTTATGTGAGTTGATTACCGGTTGACTATAGAAAACGCTCTTTTTTGGATGAATTGCATCAAATGTGACACGGTTTTCAAAGAAAATGAAATACGATATGTATGCGATTGTGGCGGGCTCTTAGATATAAAATATGATTACGATCGCCTTAATATAGATATTGAACAGATGAAAAGGCGACCTCTTAAAGTTTGGCGATATCGCGAATTAATGCCTTTAAAGAAAGAATCAAAAATAGTAAGTTTAAATGAAGGAGGCACTACTCTTTACTGTTGCGAAAATCTCGCTAAAATTTTAGGTTTAAAACATCTTTTTGTGAAGAATGAAGGAGAAAATCCCACAGGCAGTTTTAAAGACCGAGGGATGACTTTAGGAATATCAAAAGCTCTAGAACTTGACAAAAAAGTAGTTGCATGCGCTTCTACCGGAAATACATCTGCTTCTCTCGCCGCCTACTCTGCCAATGCTAGAATACGTTGTATAGTCTTGGTACCATCGGCAAAAATAGCTTTAGGAAAACTTGCACAAGCCCTAATATTCGGAGCAAAAGTACTGGCAGTTAAAGGGAATTTTGACGACGCAATGCACATAGTAGAAGAACTAGCATCAAGAGGCATGATCTATCTACTAAACTCCATAAACCCCTACCGCCTCGAAGGACAACGCACTTTAGGATTTGAGATAGTTGATCAAATGGGCGTATCCCCTGACAGGATAGTGATACCTGTAGGAAACGCTGGAAACGTCTCCGCCGTATGGAAAGCCATGAAGGAATATGAGACCCTAGGGGTGATCAAATCACTTCCTAAAATGTGCGGCATTCAAGCCGCTGGTGCCGCCCCTATCGTTAAAATGTACGAGACTGGCGCAGAAGAGTTGGTTCCTATAGCAAACCCTGAAACCATTGCTACCGCTATCAGGATAGGGAACCCCGTAAGCTGGCCAAAAGCCATAAAAGCGATGAGAGAATCCGGAGGAACCGCCCTTGCCGTAACCGACCAAGAAATAGTAGAAGCTCAAAAACTTTTAGCCCGAGCAGAAGGCATTTTTGTAGAACCCGCAAGCGCTTCAAGCATCGCTGGGCTTAAAAAATTAGTAGAACGGGGAGAAATCGATAGCGATGAATACATAGTCTGCATAACCACAGGAACCGGTTTAAAAGACCCAGATACCCCGATAAAGTCCTGTAAAGACGAAATCATACAAGTCTCAATAAACATCGAAGAAATAACAGAGAAAATTCTTGGAGAAAAACATGAAGAAAAACCACAAATAACCGTAAGTTTATGAAAAAAATTTGAGTCATTGAAGTGAAAAAGTCGGATTAATAAAAAAAGCGAAAACCTATTTTACTCTCGTTTATCACTTTTTAAGAGGTGTGTTTTTTTGTCTTCATTTGTTTCTCCTTCTGCAGCTGTAAAAGGGATTATCGCTGATCATGTTTTAATTTTTGGACCAAGCACAGTAGGTGAGGGGACCTTTATAGGTTCTTATTGCGTTTTAGGATTCCCCGTCCGTAAGAAACTTGTTGAATTAATTAAAAAAACGATCAAAGCTTCCTCGCTGAGTATTGATTTTGAAGCTTTTGATGTAAACAACGAGGGAGTAAAGATTGGTTTTGATTGCATAATCAGAAATAATACGACAATTTATGAAAGGGTCGAGATAGAGGATAAAGTAGAAACAGGCCACCAAGTCTTCATAAGAGAAGATACAAAAATCGGCAGTGAAACACGCATAGGTACTGGCACAATAATTGATGGAAATGTTACTATAGGCAGAAATTGTAACATCCAATCAATGGCTTACTTACCACCAAAAACTGTTTTAAGAGACAATGTTTTTATCGGACCTTGTATGACAGTAACCAACGACAAGTATCCTTTTAGCGGGGTTTTAGAAGGCGTTACAATAGAGGATGAAGCTATTATAGGGGCTGGCACCATCTTAATTTCAGGTGTAACCGTGGGGAAAAGAGCCGTAATAGGTGCAGGTGCGGTAGTAGTTAAAGACGTACCTCCCGACATGGTTTTTGGAGGATTACCTGCCAAAAAAATGACAACCAGGGCGCTATATGACGAAAAACAATTAAAATATCGCAAAAAAATCTAATTTAAAAGTTTTTATACTTTTGATAAAGCAAAATAATAACTTTTTATTAACCAAAGGCATTAAAAACCCTTAAAAGATATTTTATTCCTGAGGTTTTGCGATTGTCTAGTAAATCAGACCGAGTATACCAACTCTGTAGCAAAAACGTAGTAACCGTTCAAAAAACAGTCAAAATGGAAGACGCTGTAAAGATAATGAGGGCCCATGATTTCAGAAGATTACCCGTATCTGAAAACGATCAAATCTGCGGCATCATAACTTCAACCGACATATTAAACGGAATCGCCACCTTTGAAAAAGGAGGAACCCGCGTAAAAACATTCATGGATTCGCCAATAAAGGAACAGATGACTCATCCGGTTGTCACGGTAGACATTCACACAACCATAGAAGAAGCTGTAAAAATAATGATAGAAAATAATATAGGCGACGTACCAGTTCTTGATGAAGAATCAAGGCTCATAGGAATATTAACTGAACGAGACATTCTCCAAATCTTTGAATATAAAGACACAACAATAAAAGTAGAAGATCTGGTTTTTCCATTAGTTAAAACCAATCCTAATGATTCTATAGGAAACGCTTCAAAACTCATGTCAGAATCAGGGAGGAGAAATATCATAATAACAAAACCGGAAGAAGGAAAAGTCGAAGGAATTTTAACCTCAATGGACCTAATCCGTTTCATAGGAAAAGAGGAAACTATGAACCTCATAAAAACTGGGAAGGAAGAAAAAGCGTTAGAACTTCTAGTCAAATTAATAATGACACGAGGTGTGTTAACAATGAAAAAAGGAACTCCTGTACCCACAGCTGCAAGAATGATGAAACTATGGAATATAGGCACTCTGCCCATAACTGAAGATGATAAACCCATAGGCATAATAAATGAACGAAGCCTTCTCAAACTTTTTCTATAAATAGTTTATAGTCGTTTAATAAAAAATTAAAAACCGAAAACTCCAAATATTTTCAGTAATTATAATTAAAGTGTTAATAGCTTTTTAACTTCCATTTATCCGGATGAAAAGCTAAAAATTGCTTTACTAACCTGGAAATTTTCTGATAGAACGATGAAAAATTATAAGTTCTATTTTACCTATTTAAAAATAAATAAATAAATGATAAACCGCTTTTTATAGGGAGAAAGAAAATGAGTGAACCACTCCAGCCGACAGGCAATATTTTGATAGATTCCTTTATAATTGGCTTCATATCAGTGATTGCCCTATCAGTTTTTCCTTGGCCTGTATGGATAGCAGATATGGCAAACACCTACACATCAAGCGCAGAACATACCGCAATCATACTAGGCATCGGGTTAGGAATGTGTATTGGGGACTTAATAACTTTCATTTTCGCTAAAAAGTTTAGAGTTTGGATAGAAGAAAACCCGAAAAACCGTCTTTCTCGATGGATTGTTAACCATACCTCTGTAAAACATGCCGCTAACCCAAGTGTAAATAGTAGTGTTTTAGGCATGAATCTCGCTAATTCGGAAGAGGAAGGTTGGAGTAACTCAAGAACTTTTATTTTTTCACTGCTTGCAGGAAGCACTCCAGTAAACGATGATGCAGTAGTGGGAGCTTTAGGTTTCCAAAAAAGGGACATAAAGGGTGTTTTCGTCGGTCTTCTTATAGGGAAGATATTCATGGCTTTTTACATTTTAACGGTAAGTTACGAAGTTTTAGAAGCAACAGAGACAGATGTCAAGTTTTCTGTTTATTTCAGTTATATTCTTCTCACGGTCGCTTTCTTAGTCCTAATCGTGAAGGAAACTAAATACAGCTGGTGGCAATTAAGCCTCATACTTTTAGGACTCTTGACAGTGAGCGGTATTTGGATCTTTATAAGCTACGACTTTAACCCTATAGAAGAATATGGTTTTACCAATACGTTAACGGGAGTGGTTCTTTTCTTCTATTTCATAGCGATACTCCATATCTTCATTCAAATAATAATCGATGCGTGGGAAAAATGGCAGTTCTCCAAAAAAGTGGCAGCGGTTACTTTCTCTGAACTAGAAGAGAAAAGACCTCCCTATAAAGAAATGTTTAAAACCTATTTGAAAAGACTCTCGCTTCCTGCCTATTTCTTCACCTTTTTCTTCGGACTCTACGTTGTCATAGCCTACTGGGACGACCATTTCATCCGAGGTTTAGGCCTCCTCATTTCCGGATTGGTAATCCTTGCCTCCTTCCAAAAAACTGTCAGCATCCATAGGCAACTCAAAAAAGCTATCTCCCTATTTGTTAACAACAAAACCGAAAAACCTATTTTTTCCGAGCATACTCCTTAAGGTGTTTTTTGATTTTTTCCGCCAATTTTTCAGATATCCCTGGAATGCCTAACAGTTCCTCAAAAGTTGCATCTTTTATCGCTTCAACGCTACCAAAACGCTCTAGAAGTTTCTTTTTCTTTTTCGGCCCAATACCCGGTATTTCATCTAATACAGAGGATACAAACTCTTTTCTTCGTAAGGTTTTATGATAACTAATAGCAAATCTATGCGCTTCGTCCCTTACCCTCCTTAAAAATAGAAGAACATAATCATCTTCAGGCAACCTCAAAGGCTTACTTTTGCCTTTAACAAAAATCTCCTCAAACTTCTTAGCCAAGGCTATAACAGGGACTCTTTCATCAATTCCAAGCTTTTTAAGAGAATTAATAGATGCACTAAGTTGTCCTTTACCTCCATCTATAAGTAGAAGATCAGGCAATCTACCTCCTTCCTCTAATAACCTTTTATACCTCCTATAAACAACCTCGCCGATCATAGCAAAATCATCTATGCCCGAAACATTTCTAATCTTAAAACGTCTATAATCGGATTTTTTCGGTTCCCAATCCTCAAAAACCACAAGAGATCCAACAGCATTAGAACCTTTAATGTTTGAAATATCAACCGCTTCTATCCTCTTAGGCGGAGCAAGAAGCCCCAAAAGTTTTTGCAACCCCTCGCCAAAATCCTCCTCCTCGCCCATTTGAATTTCTTCCTCTTCTAAAGCCCCCTCTTTCAAGTGTATTTCTGCGTTTTTTTCAGCAAGTTCGACAAGTTCAAGTTTACGCCCCTGCGAAGGAAAAACCAGCTTCACAGGCGAACCTTTCTTTTCAGACAACCAGCAAGAAATAACCTCATCCTCCCCTAAATCCTCCGTTAAATCATCGATATCCCCCTCACTAACGGCAAGCGAAAGTTGTAAAACCAACTCATCAGGAACATCATCTAAAATCGGGTGATAGTACTGTTTTATAAACTCCCTTAAAGCCCTTTTATCAGATATTGATACCGGAACATTCTCTGATATCATTCTATCATAGTTGATTATCCTCCCGTCTTTAACACGGAAAATTTCAAAACAAATCTCTTCATTCCATCGAGCCATACCAACAAAATCCCTCGTGATGCCATCGGCTTCAAAAACCTTTTCTCCCTCTTTTAAAAATCGCTTCAAAGAACTTATTTTATCCCTTAAAACCGCTGCACGTTCAAACTCAAGGTTTTGGGCTGCTTTCTGCATCTCCCCTGAAAGTTCTTCGACCAATTCCCCCACATTTCCCTTCAGGAAAAGACAAAACTGATCCACCACCTGCTTATAATCCTTCTTGCCTACCAGTCCGACACAAGGCCCGCTACAAAGACCTAAATAATACCTAAGACAAGGACGTTTTCTAACCCTCTTTTTAGTAGAAATATCATATTTACAGTTCCGAATAGGAAATAGGCGATGGGCAACCTTTAACGTCTCTCTCAAAGACTTGACATTGGTATAGGGTCCAAAATTGATATAGGGTTCACCCTCCCCTAACCTACGCGTAATAATCGCCGTAGGAAACTCCTCACCCAAAGTAACCTTCACAAAAGGATAACTCTTATCATCAACGAATTGTATGTTAAAAAGGGGTTTATACTGTTTAATTAAATCTATCTCTAAATTTAGCGCTTCAGCTTCACTGTTCGTTACAATGTAATTGACATCCTTTATGTTTTCTACAAGTTTCTGTGTCTTTGGGTCAAAAATATTTTTAGAAAAATAGGAACGCACCCTCTTCACAAGAGAGACAGCCTTACCTACGTAAATAACCCGCCGATTCTCGCCGAGAAAAAGGTAGACTCCCGGTTTGTTTGGAAGCCTGGAAACCTTTCTTCGAAAATCCTCGTCAATAGCAATAGGGCCAAAGTCCAACATAGTGCCCCCAAACTGCCTCTCAACAACTAATCTAAAGCAGTAAATTTGAACATAAGTAGCCAATAAGCCCTTAAAAACCCGTCCTTTTAAAAAATGAATAGAGGCATCTGATTTTAAAATCAGCTTTCTTCAGCCTTAAAAGTAGGCACGG
>JAEOSI010000172.1 GCA_016840425.1 Candidatus Wukongarchaeum yapensis | reverse complement strand
AGTGGTATGAGTGGAATGTTTCATCTGATGTTAGAGATCATATTGTTTACTCGTGGGCATTAAAGATAGAAAACCCGACCACATCCACGAATAGAATTCATTTTGATAGCAAGGAGGGTGAATGGTATGGTGGTGGAAATGCGCCAGAGCTTAAGGTTTATTACTCGAGTGAGAAGGAAAAAATCTATAGCAATATTGTGGGAATATTGATTGTTATATTGGTAGTTAGTATTTTCGTTTGTTTTGTTAAGTTTAGGGATGAGGATGATGAAGATCTTAGTTTGGTGGCTGAAGCTGAAATAGTGGAAGAAGTTCCGCTTGTTTTGTATTGTCCTTATTGTGATGCTGAAATACAGGCGGGTTCTCTTTCTTGTGAGAATTGTAAAGAAGAGTTTCGAACATGTATTATTTGCAATTTTCCTGTTTTAAGTGATTTTGTAAAAACTCCTTGTTGCGATGTTTATGCTCATCGTTCTCATTTGAGAGAATGGTTGAAAATTAAAGGTAAATGTCCAAACTGCGGAGAAAAACTAGAAGAATGGGAACTATCAGAAACCGAAAATTGAAATAAAAACTAGAAAGAGAATATCCAGTAAGTTGAGATAAAATCATTTATTTTTAGGTTTTTTTGTTATTTTAGGATCTTTTTTAGGGTTTTGTATTGTTTTTTCGATGTCTTTTTGTATTTGTTCTTTTTTGTATGTTTCCGAAATTTTGCTAATGATTTGATCTAGGCTGTTTTTGTTTTTTATATGGGTTAATATTTCGTATATTATGTTGTGTCCTGTTAAGGCGTAAATTTCGTTGTCTGAGGTCCACATGTCGATATATTTTTCGATCGGGTGTTTTCTTCCGATTGTTGTTTTTTCCCGGGTTTCTAGGGTTATTATTGGGGTTTTATGTATTGTTTTATTAGGGGGTTGGTTTTTATTTTTATTTTTTTGCGTGGTTTTGATTTGGTGTTTATTGCTGACATACTCTCTACCCTAAAGGGCTGGGGCTTTCTTGCTCACCTTCGGTAAAACGGTTTAGTTTCTTAAGGTTTTTTTATTTTTTAAAATAGTTTAGTGTTTGACTTTTTCAGGTTATGTTGAAGATTTTAAGGGTAGATATTGAAAAAGAAAAGGTATATTAAAGGTGAGTTTTTGGTGTTTTTTTGAGGAGGATTGGTGGGTTTTAATCCTGTATTGGTCTGTGATCTCGATTATGCTATTCGGAATCTTCCAGATTTGTCTAAAGAGGTTGGGTTTGGACTTAAACCTGCTAATCTGGCATTAGTTAAGCCTAATATTTGCGGGTTTTATCATCCTTCAATGGATCTTTTGGTGAGTGTTTTTGATTTTCTTTTGAAGGGTTGTGAGTCGGTGTTTGTTGGTGAGAGTTGGAGTGGGATTCATAATCCTCCGAAGCAGTTTGAAAAGCTTGGTATTAATAGGGTTTTAGAGCGTTTTGAGGGTCGTGTGAGGGCCATTGATCTTTCAGAGGATGGTCATATTCTTGTGAATGTTCCTAGACCTCATGTGCTTGATGAGATCGAATTTCCTAAGATGGTTTTTAATGCAGGTGTTTTAGTCAATGTTCCAAAGGTTGGCACCCACCCCTCGACTCGTTTGACTTGTGCTTTGAAGAATCTTTTCGGGCTTTTACCTGAGAAGCGTAAAAGCAAGGTTTATCATCCTCTAGGGGTGGATAAGGTGGTCGCGGATATTGCTCAAGTGGTGAAGCCTGATTTGAACATTGCGGATGCTGAGGATAAGGTGATTTTTAGCGTTGATGCTTTAGGTGTGGATGTTGTAGCCTGCAGATTTTTAGATCTTGACCCGTTAGAGGTTGAACATTTAAACTTGGTTTCGGAGGATCGGGGTGAAAAATTAGAAGATTTCATAGAAAGGATGGAGGTTGTAGAGGTTTAATTTTGCAAAAATTATATAGCTCTTGGCCTCTAACTGTTTGTGTATTTTAAGGTTTTAGGGCTTTTATTTCTCAAATAAAATGGTGAAATTCAAAAAGAAGTTAGTTTTATAATAGGTTTAGATGTGGTTACAAGAGGGTTAGTAGTTGAGTAAGGTTATTGAGAAAGAAAAATTGAGGGAGAATCTTGAAGAGTTTAGGGAAAAAATAAGGGAAACTAGGGAGGAAATGTGGATAAAGGATGCTTTAAGAGCGAGGAAATTTTCTAATATAGAGACCTTTAAACAAGGATTAGACCTTATCAACTTTGCTTTAAAAATCAGCGGGGCAGGTATGAATGCGGACAATAGATGAGTTGCTATCTATGGTCTGTAGTTTTTTAAACAAAGAAGAAATAGAGTATGTTATTGTTGGAGGGTTAGCTGTTGTTTTTCACGGTGTTCCTAGAACCACTATGGATATTGATATGATACTTAATATTAAAAAAGAAGAGGAGATAATTAGATTTTTAGATTTTTTAAGAGTAAACGACTTTTTTGTTAGTATAGAAGATGTAAGATCTGCATTCAGAGAAAAATCTCATTCTACTATTCAAGATAAAAGATCTATGTTGAGGTTGGATATCAAGGGAGTTTATGATAAAAGAGATGAACAAACTTTGGAGAGAAAATTGTCTTTTAGTCACTTAAATACGAGAATATACATAGCTTCCCCAGAAGACGTTATTGCTAATAAATTATTGTTTGGTAGTGAACAAGATATTAAAGATGCTGTAAGGTATTTATGTGAGACAGTTAGCTAGTTTAGACATGAAATATTTGAAAAAATTTTGTAAAGAAATGGGAGTAAAAGACGAATTAACGAAGATGGAGAAACGCATTAAAAAATACTTAGAAAAAGAGGGGAAAAATAGAATATAGGTATAAATAAATTATTGAAAATGGAGGGGATTATTATGGGATTGTATCTTGTACAACATGCAGAGGCTAAGAGAGAGGAGGAAGATCCTACTCGCTCTCTTTCTGATAAGGGTTGGAAGAGTTTGGAAAAAGTTTCAGCTTTTCTGGATGGATTGCACATTAAAGTGGTTAGGATTTTGCATAGTGGCAAGTTGCGTGCTAAGCAAACTGCTGAGAAGTTGGGTGAAGTGGTTGAGTCTTCTGAAGGGGTTAAGGAAACTGATGGTTTGAAGCCTTTAGACGATCCAAACATATGGAAGGAGAGATTGAGAGAAGAGAGCGGTAATGTTATGCTTGTAGGTCATTTACCTTATTTGAGCAGGCTTAGCGGGCTTTTGGTTTGCGGTGATCCTGATCGAAAAGTGGTAGATTTCAAGAAGGGCGGGGTTGTTTGTTTGGAGAGGGATGATGAGGGGAATTGGTCTGTTGTTTGGATTATAATACCTCAGATTTTAGATTGATTATGGTTTTATTGGGCTTTTGGCTTTCTTTTTTTCTGATTTTTTTCTTGTCGAATTTATTTTTTGTTAATCGCCACTTTTATTTCTCCCGTTCCTTGAAGTTATTGGGATGGGGGAGTGTATTGTTATTTAATACTGGGATTTAAGCTTTTTTATGCGAGTTTTTTTGATTTTTTTGGATTTGAATAGAAATCCTTATAAATCCAAGGGATGTGTCAGTTTTTACATTCACGGATTTTTTTTGTAAGTTTTTCATGATTTTTTTTGCTATTTTCTAGCAAGGGGGTCTTGGATAGATTGAGTTTTTTAAAGCCTAATGTACAAAAGATGAAGTTAGAAAAGGATGTTAAGGGTTTAATAAAAGCGTTGGAGTATAAGAAAAGCAGAGATGTTCAGTGGAAAGCAGCGGAAGCTCTTGGAGAGCTCAGGGATTCTAGGGCTGTAGAGCCGTTGATACAAGCGTTGAAAGATGATGACGAAGGTGTTCGGAGGAAGGTTTTAGAGGCTCTCGGAGAGCTCGAGGATACTAGGGCTGTACAACCGTTGATACAAGCGTTGAAAGATGAGGATGAGAGTATTCGATGGATTGCTGTAAGATCTCTTGGTGAGATCGGGGATATTCGAGCTATTCAACCGTTGGTACAAGTTTTAGTGAACATGAGTGAGGGTAGTTATATTCGGAGTGAGGTAGTGAAGGTTCTTGGTGAGATCGGGGATACTAGGGCTGTAGAGCCGTTGATACAGGCGTTGAAAGATGGTGATGGTGATGTTCGGCGGAGTGCTATGTGGGCTCTTAAAAAGATCGGGAAACCTGCAGTTGAACCTTTGCTTAAGTCTTTAAAGGACAAAGATAAGGGTTTCAGAGAAATAGCTGCTGAAACGCTTGAAAAAATCGGAGAACCTGCAGTTGAACCTTTGCTTAAGTCTTTAAAGGACAAAGATAGGGGTGTCAGAGAAAGAGCGGCAGAAATCCTTGAAAATATCGGAGAATCGGCGGTTGAGCCCCTTATTAAGGTTTTGAAGGATAGAGATACAGATGCGCGAAGGGAAAGCGTGTGGGCTCTTGGCGAGATGGGGAATGTTGGAGCTGTGGAACCTTTGATTCAAGCGTTAAAGGATGTTGCTGGTGATGTTCGAGGTGGTGCAGCATGGGCTCTTGGGGAAATAGGTGATGATCGTGCTGTTGAGCCTCTCATCGAAGCGTTACAAGACATTGATAGCGAGGTTCGGTTGGGAGTAGCGGAAGCTCTTGGAAAGATTGGGAATGAGATGGCAATAGAAGCTCTGATACAGGCTTTGAAAGATAACGATGACGATGTTCGGGAGGTTGCGGCTGTGTCTCTTGGAAAAGTTGGAAATGAGATGGCAGTGGGATCCTTGGTAAAAGCGCTTAGAGATGAGGATGAGGATGTTCGGCGGAATGCTGCGTGGGCTCTTGAAAGGATTGGGGAACCGGCGGTAGGAGCTCTTATTCAAGCGTTGAAGGATGAGGATAGTGAGGTTAGAAGGGATGCTGCGTGGGCTATAGGCGAAATTGGCGATGGTAGGGCTGTTGATTCACTTATTGAGGTTTTAAATGACGAGAATAGGCTTGTTAGGGCTAGTGCTGCTGTTGCT
>JAEOSI010000171.1 GCA_016840425.1 Candidatus Wukongarchaeum yapensis | reverse complement strand
ATTTCTTGTTTTTTTGATTTTTTTCTCGTTTTTTGCTCTTTTTTAATCTCTTTGTTTCTTTTTTTCTGCTTGGAAAACGGGTTGTTTTTAGTTTTTCTTTTTTTATTCGTTTGAAAGCCTATATATTCACTTTTACGCCCCTCTCCATAAAGTTTATATATGGAATATATTATATGTTATACGTATTTAATATAGTAAGGTAAGGAGTATGAAGATCGGTTATCAAGTGATAAGTTATAAATTCAGGCTGTATCCGACTAAAGAGCAGGAAGAAAAGTTGTTGGAAGTCCTTGATAGGTGTAGGTTTGTCTACAACAAAATGTTAGAAGGTTTGAACAAACAAGATAAACCGAGTTGGTTAGAGTTACAAAACTCTATTCCAGAGCTGAAAGAAAAGTATCCAGAGCTGAAAGAAATATATTCTAAAGTCCTCCAATACGAATCATACAGGTTGTTCTCAAATCTTAGAGGTTTGGCAAGGCTTAAGAAGAACGGTAAAAAAGTAGGGAGGCTTAGGTTTAAGGGTAAAAGCTGGTTCAAAACTTTTACGTATAACCAGAACGGGTTCAAAATCATAGAAACGGGTAATAGACATGACTTGTTACACTTATCGAAAATCGGGGATATAAAGATCAGGATGCATAGAAAAGTAAAGGAAGGGAAGATAAAACAAGTAACAGTAAAGAGGTATAGTTCTGGTAAATGGTATGCTTTTCTTTATTGTGAACAGCGTATCTCCAATAAAAAGGAGATAGGAAAAGTTGTAGGAATTGATATGGGTATACTCTACTATGTTACCGATACTGATGGTAGAAAAGTAGAACATCCTCTTTATCTGAGTAAATCTTTGAAAAGTTTGAGAAGAAAACAACAGAAACTATCCAAGAAAAAGAAGGGTTCTGGTAATTATAATAAACAGAAAATAAAGGTTACAAAAATCCATGAAAAGATCAAAAACCAAAGGGATGATTTCTTACACAAACTGTCGAGGTTTTATGTCAACAACTATGGTTTTATAGCTGTTGAGAAATTAAACATAAAAGGTTTAATAGGGATTAAGTTATAATGCTAGAAATATAATGGATTCCTCTTGGAACAGATTCACGCAATTTCTGTCTTACAAGGCTGAGAGAGCTGGTAAGATGGTTATAGAAGTGAGCCCGAGAGGAACTACACAAGAATGTTATAAGTGCGGCGAAGAAGTAAAAAAAAGCTTATCTATAAGAACCCACAGATGTCCTTACTGTGGGTTAGAAATAGACAGAGACTACAACTCCTCGTTTGTAGTCTTAAAAAGAGGTTTAAAACTGGTAGGGCAGGGACTGTCCGAATTTACGCCTGCGGAGATAGAACCTCTACCGAGAGAAATCTCGGCATGTTCAGTCGTTGAATCAGGAAGCTCTCTCCAATAGGTAGGAGCAGTTCACCAAGGTTTATAGTTTTTTGTGGTCTATCCTATCCAAGGTTTTTTGTGGGAAAGTAGTTTTTGGGTAGTATTGGTGACTTGAGATGTCTCTATCTAAAGGGAAATTGATGCAAATATTTGGTAAGGAACAGTATACAGTAAAGCTTTTTGAAGAAGAAGGCTTTTTATGGAAGACTTGTAAGAGGTGTGGTCACAATTTTTGGACCCTTGATATGGACAGGGATATTTGTGGGGAAACTGTTTGCGAGGGAGGTTATAAATTCTTAGGGAAAAAGGTTGCGGGAGGATGGGATTTTCATGAGTCTATAGAGCGTTGGTGCGACTTTTTTGAGAGGAATGGCCATTTAAGGGTTAAAGAGTATCCTATTGTGTCGCGTTGGAGGGACGATATGGATTTCACCATAGCTTCTATTGCTGATTTTCAGCCTTGGGTTCTTAACGGCACTATTGATCCTCCCGGCAATCCTTTAGTTGTACCCCAGCCTTGTTTGAGGTTTGGGGGGGAGTTTAGTGATATAGATAATATTGGTAAGACGGGGAGGCATCTTACCTGTTTTATAATGGGAGGTCAGCATGCTTTTAATTCTAAAAGACTTATCACAGGTTACTGGATGGACCGCTGCATTGAGCTTAACTTCAAGTTCCTAACGGAAGATATGCAGATACCGAAGGAAGAGATAATTTACATGCCGAGCGTTTGGGTGGGGGGAGGAAACTTTGGTCCAAGTTTAGAAAGCTTTAGCAGGGGAAATGAGATCGTTAACAGTGTATTTACCCAGTATGAGATCCTTCCCGATGGGTCTTACAGGGAGATGGATATGACCGTGATAGATGTGGGTTGGGGATTAGAGCGTATTGCGTGGTTCACTCAGGGTACTCCCACGATATATGAAGCAACGTTCGGTCCTGTTTTAGAATGGATGATAGAGGAGGCAGGAGTCGAAGTAGATGGGGACCTTTTATCAAGATATTCTGTCTTAGCTGGCTTGTTAAACGTCGATGAAGTGAGGAATATTTCTGAGGTGAGGAAAGATGTCGCTGTAAATCTTGGAATGACTTATGAAGTGCTTGAAGAGCGTCTTGGTCCTATAGAGGCTATTTATGCTATAGCTGATCATACGCGGGCTCTTGTTTCCGCAGTAGCTGATGGCGCTATACCTTCTAATGTTGGTGGGGGTTATAACCTTAGAACTATACTTAGAAGGGCTGTAAGTCTTAATGAGACTTTTAACCTGAACATTGACTTGTTAGAACTTATGCATAAGCAGATAGAGTATTTTAGTAAAACTTATCCAAGGCTTAAAAAGGCTTCAAGTATCATAGCGGAGCTTTTTGAGGTTGAAAAAAACAGTTATCGGGGGACCATGGGAAAGGGCAGAAAGTATGTTAAACGATTACTAGAAAAAAAGGAAAAGGTAACAGAAGATATGTTATATGAGATGTATCGTTCTAGGGGAATAACGCCTGAAATGGTTAAAGAGATAGCCGAATTAGAAGGGAAGGGAGAAGCGGTATCGATTCCAGGAGATTTTTACGCAAGGGCCACGATAACAGAACCGGTCGCCGCGACTAAAATAGAGGAAGAAGAGAAAGAGGTGGAGGATCTGGCCCCTAAAGTCAAGGGATTACCGTCTACTCAACCCCTGTATTATGAGGAGAGATATAGGTGGAAATTAAAAGCTAAAATTTTGAAGATTATAAACGATAAGTACGTAGTCCTTGATAAAACGATTTTTTACCCGATAGGCGGGGGGCAGCTTTACGATACCGGATTAATTAACGGTAGGGAGGTTGAAGAAGTGTTTAAAGTGGGGAAGATCGTCTTCCATCAGTTAAGCGATGTTTCAGGCTTAAAGGAAGGTGATGTAGTCGAAGGAGAGATTGACTGGAAGAGGCGAATAGCTCTTATGAGACATCATACAGGAACCCATATTTTAAACGGGGCTGCAAAGCTAGTTTTAGGCGAGCACATCTGGCAGGTGGGAGCTGATAAAACGCCTAAAAAAGCTCGTTTGGATGTTTCCCACTTTAAGCGTCCTACTCCAGAAGAGATAGAAAAGATAGAGAGACTGGCAAATGAAGCAGTTATGAAAAATTTAAAAGTTACTATAAGCGAGATGGAGCGGAATAAGGCTGAAGAACAGCATGGTTTCGTTATCTATCAAGGTGGAGCGGTGCCTGGAAAGATTTTGCGCATAGTAGATATTGAGGACTGGGATGTAGAGGCTTGCGGTGGCGTGCATCTTTCACAGACAGGAGAGGCTGGGTTGATAAAGATAAGTAAGGTAGAACGTATTTCGGACGGGGTTGTCAGGTTTGAGTTTTACGCGGGAGAACCTGCAATAGAGTATATTCAAGAGAGAGAGAAACTGTTAGAAGAAACAGCACAAACTCTTAGAGTTCCAATAGATCAGGTAATTGCCACTTCTGAGAGGTTTTTCAATGAGTGGAAACAGAGGGGAAAAGATGTTGAAAAACTCCGAGAAAAAATAGCAAATATTTACTTAGAAAAGATAGAAGCTGAAGCGGAAGAGGTTGATGGTATAAAAACATACGTAAACTTAGAACAGGATATTGGAAAAGATGAAATGATTATGATATGCAGTAGGCTAGGCGGGAAGAAGAACTTCTTATTGGTTTTATTAGGGATAGAAAACGGTAATATTATCCTCGTGGGAACAAGCCCTCCAGAGTTGGAAAAAGGCTTAAGAAAGGTTATGAATGAAGCGTCGAGAATGGTTGGTGGAGGAGCGGGCGGTAAGAAAGGCCTCATCATAGGCGGTGGAACTCGAAAAGATAAGGTAAACGAAGCGTTAGAATTTTTGAGAGAAAAAGTGAAAGGAATATTGATAAAAAATTCGACAGAGAAAAATTAGGATTGCCTACTTGACTTCGCATGTAAAGAGGTAAGGTATAAACTGGATAGGTTATTGTGAAAGGCCATCCCCCTAAAAACAAGTTTTTTCATTGTTTTCAAGCAGGTGAAAGGCGGTCTAATAAACATTTTTTACAATCATTCAGGTTTAAGTTAAAAATGTTAAATTAAAAATAAGTAATTTTGTCAACAATCAAGTATTACTTTTGCAAAAAGTTGAAAATAAAAAAAGACTATTTTCATCCGAGTAATATCACTTCACTTATTCACCATTTATAAAGGCATTTATAAATACATAGAGCAGGGGGACGTTTTATGGTAATGATAACTATGAGTTTCATAATCCCCGTCGGGCTTCTAGAACAGCTTGACACATTGGTTAGAAATGAGGACTATCCCGACCGGTCTAAAATAATAAGAATAGCAATAAGAGATCTTTTAAAGGATCGTAAACCGCCATTCGAATCCATAGAAGATATAAGAAAATATTATTATTATCATCATCCTCATAACCACCATCATTACAATAAAAACGTGAGAAGCTCCGCCTTCCGTATCAGCCTAAAAGCGCCAAAAGAATTGAAAAAAGAGCTTGAAAGGCTCGTTAATCAAGGGTTTTATCCAAGTAAAAGTGAAGCAATCCGTGTCGCTATTTTAAGCTTTCTAAAAAGAGAAATACCTGAAGTACCTAAAGAAACCGAGACGGAGA
>JAEOSI010000170.1 GCA_016840425.1 Candidatus Wukongarchaeum yapensis | reverse complement strand
ATATACTTCGATCATGATCCGCCTTTTGGTTCTTCCCAACCGTTCCAGTATTTCTTCCACGCTACTCATACGGGTACCACCGCTCTTCTCCCCAAATATTTTGATTTTCTTCTCGATAATAGTATTTAAATTTTTAGATTTTTAGGCTCTGTAGAAACCGTGTGATTTATAGCACGTTCCCTCTTCTTTGTAAATTTACCGATCGTTAGAGAAGGGAACGTGCTGTGATTGTTTGTGGGGTTTCTCGTTTTATAAAGGTTGCTAAGACTCTTTTCAAGGTTTTTAAGAGGGCGAGGGTGCCTCTTTGTTTCAGCAGGTTTTCTAACAGGTTGTACACGGTTTGGCAGCATTGTGTTATCCTTGTTTTGAAGGAGTTGGAGGGGGAAAGAGAGTTATCGGGGCATTATCGAGCTTTTAGAGGACTGTGACAGGGTGGTGAAGTTCATAGATCTCCGCCGATTGCCCCACTTCACCACGCTGCAGAAGTTCGCTCAAAGGATCAAGACTACAGTGCTTGAACGGGTTCTTTCCGGTTTCATCCGGGCTGAAACCCGGTTGAAGAAACTGGTTTTAGGCGTGGATTCCACGGGGTTTAAGCTCACTAAAGCGAGCTTCTCTTACTACACCATTGTCCTTAAGAGGAACAAGGGTAAAACGGTTAAAAGGATAAAGAAACACTTGAAGGCCGCTTTAATCGTGGAGTTGAGAAAACAGCTTATCGTGGCGCAGAAGTTGAGGAGGGGGCCCGCAAACGACGTAAAAGACTTCATACCCTTGCTAAAGAAAGCCTGCAAAGTAAGTCCTATCAAGCGAGCTATAGGGGACAAAGGATATGACTCTGAGGAGAACCATAGAGTGGCCAGTGAAGAGCTGGGAGTGGAAGATACTATAATCCCTACCAGAAACGAGGATGTTCCCGCGTGGAAAACCAAAGGGAAATATAGAAAAGAGCTGAAAAAGAAGGGTTACAGGAAGGAGGACTACAACCAGCGGAACATGAACGAGACACTGTTTTCCGTCATGAAAAGATTGTTCGGAGAAGCGGTAACCTCGAGGAAAACAGGCATGCAGAACAAGGAGATGATCTTGAAAATGAACGCCTATAACACCCACAAAACCATAAGAATAAAAATTTATATAAAAATCCAAAGGGTTTCTACAGAGCCGATTTTTAACAATTTAGGTTAAAAATAAATGGGTAATAATTTAATAAAAGTTTTATAGTAACAAATTAAGCAAAAGACCTTTGAAATTTCTTTTAACCTTAAGAGATGGGGATAATGGGTATAGATTTAACTTTTAGTAAAAGTGATCTTGAAGGGTTTTTTTCGCCTCAGGGTGTGGTTATTGCAGGGGCATCCAATAACGAAAAATCTCTTGCGTATCAAGCGATGCTTAGGCTTATTTCAGGATTTAAGGGAAACGTGTATCCGGTAAACCCCAAGTATCGGGAAGTTTTAGGATTAAAATGCTATCCTGATGTCGTTGAGGTTCCAGATGACGCTGATTTATGCGTGATTATTGTGCCTGCAAAAGTTGTTCCAGATATTGTGGACAGTTGTGGTGTTAAAGGTATTAAAAACGTGGTTGTAGTATCTGCAGGATTTGCTGAGATAGGAGGGGAAGGTATAAAGTTACAGGAAAAAGTTGTAGAGATAGCGAGAAAATATAATGTACGTATTCTTGGTCCTAATTGTTTAGGAACGATTAATCCGCGTAACGGGTTAGATTACATGTTTTTACCCATTAAAAAAATGCCTAAGGCTACACCTGGGTATGTAGGGCATATCACGCAAAGCGGGGCGTTTGGAACCACTTTTATTGATATTGCAGCAAAGCAAGGGTTGGGACTTAGTAAGTTTGTTGCGATAGGTAATGCAGCGGATCTTGATGAAGTAGATTTTTTAAAATATTTTGGAGATGATGAGGAAACTAAGGTTGTTTTACTCTATCTTGAACGAAGTCATCGAAAGTTTTTCGATATTGCAAAAAAAGTTTCAAGGACTACACCAATAGTGTTATTAAGGGCGGGAAGAACGAAGGCAGGAGCCGCTGCTGCTGCCAGTCATACAGCCAGCATAGCGCATGAGGGAGCAGATAAGATCTTGGATGCAGCTTGTGAACAAATGGGAATTATTCGTGGGTATGACTGGGAAGAAGCTTTAGATTATGCTAAAATTTTTAGTTATTGTGATGAGTTACCGGAGAGTAATAGGGTGACGATTATAACCGATGGTGGGGGAGCAGGGGTTATGGCAAGTGATGCCGTTGAATTATTTGATCTTGAGATGGCTAAATTTGAAAAAAATACAGAAAAAGCATTAGAGGAGAAATTTCCCGTTCACTATGCAAAAATAAATCCTATAGACCTTACAGGTAACGCTACTACAGAGGATTTTATCACAGCTTTAGACATAGTTTCTCAGGATAGAAACGTTGACAGTATCGTCTTCATACCCTTACCAGGAGTTCCAAACATGAACGTAAAGGAGTTGATTGATCAGATGCAGCCGGTAGTTGAAAGGTGTGAAAAGCCGATTTCTGCATGTACTATGGGGGGATCAGAAGCGGATAAATTATCCGAGTTACTTGAAAACATAGGGATACCTAGTTTCCCAACCCCCGAACGAGCGGTGAAAGCCATATCTGCTCTAACAAAATATTCGAAATATCTTTCTAAATTTAAAAAATAGGTGTAAATTTGAGGAGAGAAATTTTGCCCAAACTAAAAAATGCCGATAAGGAATACCGCATTTTAGAATTAATAGAAGATCTTGATGACGATCAGGATACTCGATGGGAAGCGGCAAGAGAACTTGATGAATTAGGCTGGGAACCTAGAAACGATAGAGAAAAAGCCCTCTATCTAATAGCAAAAAGACAGTGGGATGAACTTGTAAAATTAGGCGAAATGGGGATAAAGGAACTAATACAAGACTTAAAGTACGAAGAATATGAAGAAACGGCAGAAACAGCAATTGAAGCTCTTGTAGAAATAGGGGAACCGACAATAGAACTGCTCATAGAAGCCCTAAAAAACGAAAATCCAGAGATTCGAGAGGGAGCAGCATTATCTCTAGGAAATATAGGAGATACAAGAGCGAAAGAACCTTGATAAAAGCATTAAAAGATAAAAATGAGCACATTCGAAAAGAAGCAACAGTAGCTCTTAAAAAGATAGGAGAATGAAAATGCGTTTTCTAGGCGGCATTAATGGGCTGTTACTACCTCAACCTTTTTTGCACGCGGGAAAGATTTTGTAATGCTTTTGCCACACTTTTTGCATTTAAGGCGAACATCGGTTTTTTTCGTCGTTTTTGAAGCCATTTTGTTCTGGGTAATAGGCTTTTTGCTGTATTTTCCCTTATTTCCAGTACCCTTCCTACGCCTAATTTGTCTTCTAACAGCCAGTTTTTGGCCTCCGGCTGCACGTCTTCCTGGTTTTTCTATTTTTAAAGACATCGCTTGGTGAGACCTACAATAGGGGCAGTAAGTCCGGATTTCAGTTGGCAATTTCATCTTATTTACCCACCCAGAGAAATCATCATTCGATTATTTATTAATTTTGCTTTAACTAAAATATTTTTGAAGAGATAGTCTATAAGAAAGAGTATTTATACCAACAATATACTTTTAACTATGCGTAAATACCCATAGGTTTTTAATCAAATCTAATATTTTAATTTTAATCATGTTCTTTTACAAATTTTGTCGATTTGATCAAAATGAAGGGAAAAGAGCTTCGTCATAATGGTACTTTTGTGAAGGAGTTAGGGCCTGAAATAGTGCTAAAAGAAGCTATTTTAATTCAAGGATTGCCCGGTATGGGTTTTGTAGGTCATCTTTCTGCTCGATTTTTGATAGATGAGTTCGAAGCAGTTGAGTTTGCTAGGATTTATTCAAGCTATTTCCCTTCGATTGTGATTTTGCGCAACGGAGAGGGGAAATTAGTGCGTATAGAGCTCTTTGCGGTAGAAAAAGTAGAACCTAATCTTATCATTATGACGGGGGATGTTCAACCTTCGGAGACAGGGATGATCCAAGTCCTTGATTTTGTGCTCGATTATTGTGCCAGTAAAGGTGTTAAAAACGTAATTGCTGTTGGCGGGCTTAGGGCAGAAAATGGTCCAGAAGTTGCTGGTTTTGCTTTTTCAAAGGAGGATTTAGAGTTTTTAAAAGATTATGATGTTGGAACTTTGGAGAATGGCCAAGTTACGGGGGCAGTAGGCGTTATTACGGCCCTTGGCGCAGAAAAAGGTCTAAAATCTTTTGGACTTCTTGGGAAATTGCATGTTTCTGGACCTGATCCGATTGCAGCAAGAAACGTATTGAACATTCTTAGGCAAATATACAACCTCCCAATAGATCTTAACAGAATGGAAGAGAAAATAGAAAAGGCTCTTGAAAGAGAAAGGATAACAAAAGAGTTCATTGAGAGGGTAAAAGAAACCCAAGAAGAGAAAGATAAGCCCTCATACTTCATTTAAATTTTATTTTAGATCGAAGTATCTTTTTATGGATTTTTTAGCCAAAAGGGCCATAACGCATTTTTTCTATTTTTGCTTCAGAACGAAGATCCTTCTTAACTGTCTTGTAATGAGCGTCGCAAAGGTAAACGCGCCTTTTTTTCTTATAGTCTTTCAACTTTAAACCTGCATTATTTAAGGACTTTGAAATTCTTTTTAGGCTCAGGGATTTAACAGCTTCTTTTTCACAACCAGCAATTGAGCAAGTTACACCTTTTTTTACCTTTCCCAAACCAGAACACCTCAAACATTACTATACTTTAGATATATCATATTCGGTGACTTTTTTATTTGCAAGTCAGAGCTTTCCTTGTTTTTTTAATATCTTTATAGCCTTTTCAACCACTTCTTCTTTCATTCCTAGTTGGGCAGCTATATCTGATACTTTTATTTGAGGATTTTCCTGGATTAGTTCGATTAACATTGCTTGTTTGCTTTTAGTTTTACCTGTTTCTTTGTATTTTCCCATAGTTCCGCGAACCGTATTCCCGCAAGATGGACAGTTCCAAGTAGCCATGGCGGTTATGGTGATGTTTCCGTCCTTGTCGGGCATTGGTGAAGCAAGTGTCCATTGTTTA
>JAEOSI010000022.1 GCA_016840425.1 Candidatus Wukongarchaeum yapensis | reverse complement strand
CTGGAACTGCGCCTGCAGCGGATAAGCCAGGTATTTTTCCTGTTTCAGAGTTGCCTATAACGCATACAAAAACAGGGGTTTTACCCTTTATCTTCCTGACAAATTCCTCGCCTTTTTCCTTTGCACGAGCAAAAATTACGTCCTTCATAAAAATTTACCTCCTTCAAAATACGCTCAGATCGAGGGTTATTTTCATTGTAGGGTTAATAATATTGTAGTACGTAAGTGTAGAGTAAGTGTTTTTCTGCTCTTAGGTTAAGAGTTGATATTTAAAAGTTGTGTTCTGTACTACAGTTGTAGTACAGAAGTTTAGAATAAATGTTTCGTTGTTCTTTAAGTTATTTTGGCACGTTTTCGCTAATTTAAAAAAAGTTTTAGACGATTTCTCCAATAAGAGAATAAGGTTTATACAAATATTTTAAAAACTCTTTTACTTTATTCTTGTCGACCGTAACTAACACTGTTGTAGAAGGACCAGCTGACTTCTCTAAATCAAATTTGATGTTTTCGTAGAACTTTACATTTTTACCGATCGAATGAGCTAATAGGTTAGCTTTGCTAAGTATTCCTTCTGTATCAACAGGCATTATTCCATGTACATACTCAAGCTTCAAAAAGCTTATAATATCTTTTAAATCCGCTATTTCTTTACGTGATTTTGCTTCTAGTACTTCTTGACCAACACATGGTTTTCCTACAGCTATTATCACGTCACCTATTTGACTTGTTCCGATTTTCAAATCTTCTTCATGAGTTAATCCTATAACAGTTAGGCCGATGCCTGTTTGTTCGGTATCAAAATTCTCTTCCGTATCTACGGTTAAAATTAACGGATCTAGATCTGCTCTAACCATTTCTGTTTTAATTCCCCTTATTATTTCCGATCCTGTTGGGTCCATTTTCACACATAATGTTGCTGCAATTGATATTGGCCAAGCATTAATCGATATAATGTCCATTAAAGCGGCCCTAGTAGTTAACTTTCCTAGAAGAAACCCGCTAACCTTTAATTTATCCATAGAATTAGGCCCGATACTACCTGAGGAAATACAACCTAACACTAAGACCATTTTATTTGGGAATCGTATAAAAGTGCAGTTATGTCTTCTGTTTATTGCTAATTGTGAAGGATTAACCTTAAAATTCGGAACCAAGATTTGGTTCGCGTTTTTTAGCATTTCTATGTAAGTGATTAAAGCTTGTCTTATTATGCTAGATTTAGTTAAGTTGAAACGTTTAGCAAAAGCGTTTAATTCATCTACGGTCTTTTCTGGTAAACGACAGTTTACTACCTTAGTTCCCACTATTACCCACTCCTGTGGCTTAGTCTAAAGCTAGTGACTTTATCCCCTTATCAAAAAACACTCAAAAACTAGTACTACGTATATTTACCTTTACTACATCAAAAACTTCACTTTATACTAAAAAATTAACTGGTAAAAAACCCGAATCATTCCATTCTCTCATCTTTTACATCTTTATCCACAAAGAAAAGGTTGAAATTTTCTCAAAAATACCTCCTATTTTTTTGTTTTAATCACGGCTTTAAGTCCTTTTTTGATTTCTATGATCTTGAACCCTTCTAGTATATCATCAAGCTTAAAACGATGAGTTATCAAACCAGAAACGTCTATTTTTTCACTTCCAAGCAACCATATAGCTTGATGATTTTGTAAAGAAGTACAACCATAAGCTCCAATAATTTGTGCCTCTTTATAATGAATCTCATTACTGTTCAACAAGATAACTGGGGTTTCTGAAGGAAGTCCGCTAAACATGCTTAAACGCCCACGTTTAGCAAGCATCTCCAAACCTTGAAGCTGGGCATTACCATTAGAACAAGCGATAATAACTACATCTGCCCCTCTACCATCCGTAACAGAAGCAACCACCTCCAAAGGATCTTCAGAAGAACTGTTGACAACCATGTCAGCTTCTCTAACAACCTGTTTTGCCATCTCCACCCTTTTAGGGTCCTTCTCAATAACTATCACGCTTTCTGCTCCAAAAAAACGAGCAAGTTTAGCCTGCAACACTCCAGCAGGACCGCAACCAATAACCACTACAACGTCCTTTAATCCCACCCTGGCAAGCCGCTGACTATTAATGCAACATGCCAACAACTCTACAAGAGACGCGACCTCAAAAGAAAGACTTGGAGGAAGGGGATTTACACAACCACTCCTAATAGCGCTAGGAGGCACCCATATGTATTCCGCAAACCCTCCATCAAGATGAAATCCAATAATGCGCATACGATCACACATATTAGGAGCGTCCATAAGACAGTAACGACACATGCCGCAAACAATGCCTGGCGCTATTTGAACACGCATATCCACATCAAAATATTCTTTTACCTCTCTCCCAACCTCCAGAATGGTACCACTAACTTCATGACCGAGGACACGAGGCAATTTTAAATCCCTGTGACCCTTGTGATACATTTTAACATCAGTACGACATATCCCACACGCGCCAACCTCGACTAAAAGACCACCAGAAACAACTTGAGGCCTCTCAAATTCCATTACTTTCATCTCGCATACACGCTTCAAAATCGCTGCCTTCATCAAAGTGTCACCTTCTAAAGTCGTGCCAACTACCTCGAAAGAAAAGCAAAAGCGTCGAAATCAAGGAGCTAAAAAAGAAAAACGAGATTAAAAGAGCAAAAAAAATAAAATCGCGTGGAAAATTCCACAAAACTTATTTTCAAGAGAGCATGGAGGTTTTTTCCTTCTTTCTTTTTTTAGGCATTTTCTAACAATTTTCCAAGCCTTTTCTCAGCTTTATCAGGGTCACTGTTTTGCTCTTTTAGCCATTCTCTAAGCTTATCAATCGCTTTTCCAGAATCAATGATCTCTTTTGCCATCTTATATCCTTCTCCAAGACTTTTAGCTTTGCCTGTTATGTAAAGTATGGGGGCAACATTAAGGCATAATATCTCAAACCTTGGTCCCTTATCCTTACCGCTTAAAATCCTTAAAAGACTTAAACTCTCTTTTTCCACATCTCCTGTTGAAAGTATCGCGCCCTCATCACAACGCTTTATCATAAATTCCTCAGGGGTAACCGTATACGTGGCAATTCCGTTCTTTTCAGAAATTTCAGCTATAAAAGTTTCACCAAGGATTGAGATCTCGTCTATAACCTTTGTCTGATCACCATTCAAACCGCAAAACACAAGAGCCCTTTCATAACCAATCTCTTTCATCGCTTTGGCAACAAGCACGACTAAATCTTTTGAATAAACCCCCCTCACTCCATAGGGTGGAAGGGCGGGATTAGCAAGGGATGCTGAAATGTTCAAAATTGAACCAAACCTGATTTGAGCCAAAATCCTAGCCATTTTTGAATGAATTTTTAAACTCATCCCGTTAAAGAGCCCGATTCCAGCGTTCTCTATACTCTTCTCCACAAGCTCGGGATTACATTCAACATCTACACCCAAAGCTTCTGCTATATCCACAGCACCACACTTAGAAGTTATAGCCCTTGCCCCATGTTTAGCCATATAAACACCCCCAGCTGCGCCCACTACCGCCGCCGCAGTACTAATATTAAAAGTTTTAATGTCATCCATTCCCGTGCCACAATTTTCAACCAAAGGTCCTGAAACATTTGGAGTAACTTTCACAGTATCATACTCATATACAGCTTCCCAACAACCAGCAATCTCCTCAGGAGTAGAATCTTTCGCTGTTATCGCTGCAAGAAAAGCGCCTTGATGGAGATCTGGTTGTTCGTTTAAAAGTGTTTGTTTCATCATCTCTCTAACTTCTTCCCTTGTGAGGCTTTTACCCTTTATTAATCTATACACCTTAGCACCAAAATCTTTCAACATCAACCCATCAAAAACCATTTCCTTGAAACTCCTTTACCTTTGTTCTAACAGATTTGTATAATAGGTTTAATTTTGCCAAAATATACCGCAACCGCTGATAAGTTAGTACTTAAAAGTTGTGTTCTGTAATACAATCGTAATACAAAGTAAGGGTAGGTTAATTAACCTATATGTTTATAAGTGGATATTGGTGAGATAATGCAAGTTAAATCTTAGTAGAAAGCATGATTTGTGAGGAAATTTGATGAATGTAAAAGGACATAAGGCTCAAAATCAAGGCTGGGACGATTTAAAAGAGATTAAAGCCCCGGTGGGTATAAGGGTAGATTGCCCCTATTATCTTAAGTATGGGAGTACTTGTCATTTTGAGGGACAGGATTGTACTTTTTGTTTTTGTCCTTTTTATCCTTGTATGGATCCTTATACGGGAGGTATGATGGTAAAAGGGAGACGTTCTAGGAAGTGGCGGTGGAGTTGTAAAGAGTGTAGGTGGGTTCATGAGCCCGAGGTTGTTGAACGCATTTTAAAAGAAGTAAGAGAAGTGGAAGGTGGGGCAAAATTAACGCGTGAAGAGCTTCTTAAAATTCGTCGGAAGATTTTGGGTATTAATTTTGAGGGAGATAACCATGCTAGGTTGCTTATGGTGGTAGGAACTTCGTCTAACGCGGGTAAGAGTCTTCTTGTAGCGGCTCTTTGTAGGATTTTTTCTGATGCTGGGTTTAGGGTTGCACCTTTTAAGGCGCAGAATATGAGTTTGAACTCTTTTGTGACGAGAGAAGGGGCGGAGATAGCGTGGGCGCAAACGCTTCAGGCTATTGCTGCAAAAGTGGAACCACAGGCTGAGATGAATCCCATACTGCTTAAACCTAAAGGAGACATGATGTCCCAGGTTATTGTTCTTGGTAAACCTTATGCTGACATGGACGGTAGATCATACTACGCAAACTTTTCTACAGGTAAAGGTTTTGAGGTAGTTAAAAAAGCGCTTAAAAAACTTAAGGAAGAATTTGACATCATAATTATCGAGGGAGCTGGTAGTCCTGCAGAGATTAACATTAAAGATTTTGATATTTCAAACCTTAGAATAGCTGTAGAGGAGAACTTTCCAGCGATTTTAGTGGCAGATATTGAACGAGGCGGCGTTTTCGCGTATCTTTACGGGACACTCTTATTACTTTCAGAAGCGGAAAAAAGGATTGTTAAAGGTGCTGTTATTAATAAGTTTAGGGGCAACCCTAAAAATCTTGATCCAGGAATTGTGGAGTTGAAAATAAGGACGAGGATTCCGGTCTTGGGTATCATTCCTTTCCTTGAAGATCTGCAACTTCCTGAAGAGGATTCCGTGGGTATAAAAGATAAAGGGACGAGGGGAGACGCGAGTGTTGTAATTGGCGTGATTCGTCTGCCAAGAATTTCTAATTTTACCGATTTTGATGCTTTAGCGAGTCATGAAGACGTCTACGTTAAGTTTATTCGTTCTCCAAGGGAGCTTGAGGATGTTTCCCTCATAATAGTTCCTGGAACGAAAAACACGGTTAAAGATCTTTTATGGTTGAGGGATACTGATTTGGCTTCAACCATAGTTAAAATGGCGGCGGAGGGCGTTCCTGTTATTGGTGTTTGTGGTGGCTATCAAATAATAGGAAAAAGAATTGTGGATGAAAAGGGATTGGAGGGAGATGTTGGCGCTACATACGAGGGGCTTGGCCTTTTAGATGTGGTGACAGTTTTTGACGTTTATGATAAGGTTACGACACAGGTTAAGGGCGAGATAGTGATTGATGGAGGATTTCTGGAGAAAAGAAGGAGGATTTCTGGATATGAGATTCATATGGGGGTGACTGAGAGGGGAAAAGATGTGAAAGCGCCTTTTAATATCTTTAAGCGGGGGAAGGATGATGTAGACTGTTTAGAAGGGGCTTTGAATAAGGAGATGACGGTTTTGGGTACTTATTTGCATGGGGTTTTTGATTATCCAGGATTACGTAAACCGTTGATTAACTATCTTAAAAAGAAGAGGGGAGAGAAAAAAGTTGTTGAAAAATTTGATGAAAGATCGGTTACTAGGCGTGAAGTGATAGAGGAAAGTTTGGATAGATTGACAAGAGTTGTCACTGAAAAAGTTAGAATGACGGAAATTTTTCGCTTCTTAGAGTTACCTTTTGTGGAGAGTTAAGGCGAATGGAAAAGGCTTGTTCGTTAATGTTTCAAAGCACGTTGACGCATAGTGGTAAAAGCTTGTTTACAGCTGCTTTTTGCAGGATTTACTCTAAGATGGGATATAATGTTGCTCCTTTTAAAGCACAAAATCTTTCTCTAAACTCTTTTGTTACCGCTAATGGTCGAGAAATTGCTGTAGCTCAAGCGTTTCAAGCCATGGCGTGTAACATAGAACCCGCTGAAATGATGAATCCGATCCTTTTAAAGCCTAAAGGAGGGGAAAAAGTCCAGATTATCCTTTTTGGAAAACCTTATCAGGATATGAGTTTTCCAGATTATCGGAAATACTTTGCAATAAAGGAGGGTTTTCCTCGCATTAGAGAAGCATTGAAAGATTTGTTGAACCGTTATGATATGGTAATTATTGAGGGAGCGGGAGCCCCAAGCGAGATAAACTTAATGAAAAGTGATATTTCTAACATGCGTGTTGCACAGATCTTCGACTCTCCCGTTTTGATGATTGGGGATATTGACCCTGGAGGTGTTTTTGCAGGCTTAATTGGAACCTTAGAACTGTTAAGATATCCGGAAAAGAAGCTCATTAAAGGCTTTATTATTAACAAGTTTAGAGGAGACCAAAAGATACTGGAACCAGGCATAAAATACCTTGAAAAAAGAACAAAAAAAAGAGTTTTAGGCGTAGTGCCCTACATAGAAGACCTTGTCCTCCCTGCAGAAGACTCGATAACCCTTAACATAACACGTTTCAACCCACAAAAAAGAAACACCAAAAAAACCAATAGTAACTTAGATGATGTGAGGAAAGTTTGGCTGCAAAACCTTGATAAATTTTGTAATATCGTGGGTGAGACTATAGACTTCGATTATGTGGATCAGCTTTTAGGCGTTTGATCTACAAAAAGTGAATGAAAAGCTTTCAAGTAAACTGGGCCGGATTTGTAGGATGAAGTTTTTGGTTGTGGTTGAAAATGGTGGAATATTTTCCGCTTTTTATAGATCTTACTAAGAAGCATGTGGTGATCTTTGGTGGCGGAAAGGTGGGGACGAGAAAGGTTAAACAACTTGTAGACAAATGCAAGATGTTAGATGTGGTTAGTGAAAGTTTTAGCAATACAATAAAGAAGTTTGCCAGAGAGGGAAAATTGCAAATGATCTCTGCAAAGCTTAATGCTTTGGATGAAGGGGAAATCTCGCGTTTAATAGGTGATGCTTTTCTTTTGATTATTGCCACGAATGATCTTGAATTGAACGAAGTGATTCATAAGGCAGGTTCTTCTAAGGGTGTTTTAATAAACAGAGTTGATGGGAGGGGGGAGGGTAATGTTATCTTTCCAGCTATTTTCGAGGAGAATAGTATAACAGTTGCTGTAGCAACTAGTGGTAGAAGCCCCCTCATGTCAGCGTACTTAAAGCGAAAGATTTCAAAAATTGTTCGGGAAAAAGAGAAGATGATGGTGGAGATTCAAGCTTATGCAAGGAAAATAATTAAACGCAGGATACCTGAAGAAAGGGAAAGAAAAGCCCTTTTAAAAAGGATTTTAGTGGATTTAAAGGTTGATCGTGCCCTTGACGAAAACGATATAGAACAAGCAAAAAACATTGCTATGTCCATTATAGAGCAGGTTTGTTATGAAAAAGAGTTAAAATCTTTTAAGGAGGGTTAAAAAGATGAGTTTTCCACTTAAAAGGATGCGTAGGCTCCGAAAAAACAAGAAAATTAGGGATATGGTGTCAGAAACCGTTTTGACTGTTAATGACTTAATTTTCCCGATTTTTGTAAAGGAAAACATTGAAAGACCTGAGCCTATACAAAGCATGCCTGGAAACTATAGGCTCCCAATAGAGCACGCGGTTAAAGAAGCGATAGAATTAACTGAACTTGGGATACCTGCCACTATTCTCTTCGGAATACCCCAGGAAAAGGATGAAATCGCAAGCCAAGCTTATGCAAAAAACGGCATTATTCAACAGACGGTTCGCGAAATAAAGAGAGAGCTGGGAGATAGATTGGTGGTGATCACTGATATTTGCCTTTGTGAATATATGTCCCATGGGCATTGTGGGATTGTGGAAGGTGGAAAGATTTTGAACGATCCAACCCTTAAACTGCTTGCAAAGACAGCGGTAAGCCATGCAGAAGCAGGAGCAGACATAGCAGCACCTTCTGATATGATGGATGGTAGAGTTCTCGCCATTAGAAAAGAGTTAGATAAAGAAGGGTTTGAAGATGTAACAATTATGAGTTATGCAGCAAAATATGCATCAAGTTTTTACGGACCTTTTAGGGAAGCTGCGGGCTCTGCTCCCTCTTTTGGAGACAGAGCAAGTTATCAAATGGATCCAAGAAATGTAGAAGAAGCGCTTCATGAAGTAGAGTTAGATATAAGGGAAGGAGCAGATATCGTCATGGTGAAACCTGCCCTCGCTTATCTAGACATCCTTTACAGGATAAAAACGAAATTTAAAGTCGTTACAGCAGCTTATAATGTTAGTGGCGAGTTTGCCATGATAAAAGCTGCAGCTGAAAAGAGATGGATTGATGAAAAAAGAGTAGTTATGGAAACTTTGACTTCGATAAAAAGGGCAGGAGCAGACATTATCCTCACCTATTTCGCAAAAGATATCGCAAAACGGCTAAAATAAGTTAAAAAGGCTTTGAATTGAGTCTAATTCGGGAGTTAATGTTTACTACTTTGTTAATATTTGTGGTGAACTATTAGTTTGATCATGCTTTCTATGGTTTGTTTTTTGGGGGTTAAGTGGACTTCTATACCGTTATCTTCTAATGTTTTTTGTGTGATTGGTCCTATTGCTACTACTGTTAATGTTTTTTCTTTGTTTATTGCGTGTTTGAATTGTTTTAGTAAATTTTCTTTTTTTGCTGTTTCTAGCAAGTTAATAGCGGTTAGGGAACTTGTAAATGTTATAATGTCTATTTTTCCGTTTATAACGGCTTTTACGAGATTTTTGATTTTAGTTTCGTTTTTCGGTTTTGCAATCGTATAAACAGGTATTTCTTCTACTATTATTCCAAGGTTTTCAAGTCCTTTTTTTAAGGTTGGAGGGACATTCGAAGCACGGGGCAATAAAGCACGAGCTTTAAAAGAGACAAATCTTTTCAGGGTTACTATTACCCCTTCTGATGTGAAATTTTTAGGCACAATGTCGACGCTAATCCCTCTATCTTCTATCTCTTTTGCAGTTTTAGAACCTATGGCTATAATTTTAGCGTCTTTAAAGAAATTGGAATAGTTTTCCCCCGTAAGCTGTATTAGGGTGTCAATAAAGAGACTTGCACCATTAGCGCTTGTAAATATTATAAAATCATACTTTTCTCCCCTCTCCATTATTTTCTGCACTATTTCATTCAGGTTTTTATTGGGTTTTATCTCGATTGTAGGTACGATTAACGGCCTTCCTCCATGATTTTTTATTAGCGTGGCCATTTTTTTTGCCTGTTTTTCTGGCCTAGTGATTGCGATAACCTTCCCCTTAAGGGGTTTATCCGGTCCTTTTCTCCTTTTTTCTGTCCTGTTATTTTGTTCTTTTTTTGTTGCCATTATTCGTACCATTTTAATGCCTCTCGCAGTTTTACGACATCGCCTATTACAAGGACGGCTGGAGGTTTTACCTTCGCTTTTTTTGCATCATCCACTATGTTTTTTAACGTTGAAATGATTGTCCGTTGTTTTTCCGTGCACCCTGATTCTATTAAAGCAACAGGAGTATCGCCTGCTCTCTTTTTTAAGACAGTTTTAATGTTTCCTTCAAGCTTTCCAACACCCATCAAGATAACGAGGGTGTCAACCGCTTCAGATATTTTAGCAAGATCTATCCTTTTTCCCTCTTTTTTAGGATCTTCATGGCCTGTAACTATGGCTAAAGAACTGGAAATTTTCCGGTGAGTCACAGGGATTCCTGCAAAAGCAGGTACCGCTATCGCAGATGTGACACCAGGAACCACCTCGAAAGGGATTCCTTCCTCTGAAAGTTTCTCAGCCTCTTCACCACCACGACCAAAAAGGAATGGATCTCCACCCTTTAATCGAACCACCATTTTCCCTTCTTTTGAATATTTAACCATTAGTTCATGGATGCGATTTTGCTTCTCATCCTGGTTTTCTCCAGGTATTTTACCAACATCTATAAGTTCAGCATTTTCTGGGCAAAGAGAAAGAATTTTTTTATCTATAAGACGGTCAAAAAGCACTAAATTGGCTTTAAATAAAATCATTGCTGCTTTCAACGTTAAAAGATCTACAGTCCCAGGACCACTTCCAACTATGTAAACAGTTCCAGCCATTCTCCCTCCTCTTCCTTCTTTCATCGCGTTATCTTTTATCAAATTAAGGGCTTTTTGGACCAAGGTTTTCGATCTCCTTCACAACTTTTTTAATTAGTGTTTCTCCTCCTGAATTTAGAAGCTGATAAGCAAGCTTTTCTCCTATAAACTCTGCCTCATTTAGTGAGCCACTTATTCTAGCTTTTAGGCTTTGCTTACCGTTTAATGAGAGAATTTCGCCTTCAAGGATTAAATTGTTTCTTTTTAATGTCGTATTAGCACCTATGGGGACTTTACAGCCGCCACCTATAGTCCGTATAAATGCTCTTTCTGCAACGGCTTCTGTAAAGGTTTTTTCATCATTTATATTTCTCAAAACTTGGAGAGTTTTTTCGTTGTCCTTTCGAGCCGTAACAGCTAATATGCCTTGACCAGCAGCTGGTAAAAACTCGTTTAAAGAGAATCTTTGAGTGATGTAGTTTGTAAGACCTAATCGCTGTAGGCCAGCTTCAGCTAAAATGACGCCATCATATTTTCTTTCCTGTACTTTTCGAATCCTTGTGTCAACGTTTCCTCGTATGGGTTTTGCAAGAAGGTCTTCTCGAAACCGTTTTAAATATGCTATGCGTCGAAAACTTCCAGAGCCGATAATGGCACCTTCAGGTAACTTTTCAATAGGCTTGCCTGTATGCGTGAAAAGCACTTCATTAGGCGATTTACGTGGAGGTGTTGCAACTATTCCGATACCTTGAGGTAGCTCAGTAGGAACATCTTTCATACTGTGAACAGCAAAATCAATTCTGCCTTCTATAAGGGCCTCATCTATTTCTTTAACAAAGAATCCTTTCCCCCTAATCTTGTGAAGAGGCACATTTTCAAAACTATCTGCAGTAGTAGTAATAGTCAGTGTTCGCAATTTTAGATCAGGAAAAGCACGTTTAAGCATGTTTATGACTTCTTTGGTTTGGATTACTGCAAGTTTACTGCCTCTTGTCCCCGCGATGAGTTCCAGTTGAAAACACCTTCACTAGCAAAATAAATTTGCTTATTACAAAGCTGAACTGCTAAACTTGGAGGGCTTTTGATGCAGCTTCAATAGTTGTTTCAACGTCTTCTTTTGTGTGAGCTGTGGAGAGGAAGCATGTTTCGAAGTTTCCTGGTGGAAGATATACTCCTTGTTCAAGCATTTTGTGGAAGTATTTATCCCATTTTTTAAGGTCTGATTTTTGTGCTGTTTCCTGATCAAAGATTTCATGGTCTGCGAAGAAGACTTGCCACATCGATCCGATGCTGTTTAAACGTATTTGAACCCCATAGTCCTCAGCTAAATCACGGTATCCTTCAGTAATTTCTTTTGTTTTCCTTTCAAGATCTTGGTAAATCCAAGGGTTGTTTTTCAGCATTTTTAGTGCGGTGATGCCTGCGATAACGCTTATCGGGTTGCCGCTAAAGGTGCCTGCTTGGTAAACCTTGCCCGCGTTATCGGCGGAGATTGTCGCAGGATATATTTTCCCTGTTGGAGTGACCATTTCCATAATCTCTTTTTTGCCTCCGTATGCTGCGATAGGGAACCCGTGTCCCAAGATTTTACCTAAGGTGGTTAAATCTGGATCGATGTTGAAATGTTCTTGAGCGCCTCCAAATCCCAGCCTAAACCCGCTAATTACTTCATCAAAAATGAGTATGGTGCCATTCTCTTCCACGATTTTTCTAATTCCATCAAGATACCCTGCTTTTGGCAGTACTACTCCCATGTTTCCCACGACGGGTTCAAGGATTACTGCAGCGATATTTTCCCCTTCTTTGGCGAAAAGTTTGTCTAAAGCTTCAAGATCATTATACGGAAGAACTAACGTATTTTCTGCTAAAGAGTTAAGGATACCTAAAGAAGTAGGAGTGCCGAAGGTTAAGGCGCCAGATCCCGCTTTTACAAGGACAGCATCATGAGAACCGTGATAGCATCCTTCAAACTTTAAGATCTTTTCTCTACCAGTGTATCCCCTAGCAAGCCTTATTGCGCTCATAGTTGCTTCTGTTCCTGTGTTAACTAGACGCCCCATCTCGATGGAAGGTACGCCTTTAATGACCAGCTTTGCAAGCTCATTTTCAAGAGGAGTGGGAATACCATACATAGTTCCTTTAACTAACTGATCTTTTACAGCTTCAACTACTTCGGGAGGACTATGACCTAAAATCAAGGGACCAAAGGCCATACAATAGTCTATAAACATATTATTGTCGACATCAAAAATATGGCTTCCCTTACCCATTTTTATGAAGATGGGATGGGGTTTAAAAGCACGTACTGGAGAGTTAACGCCGCCAGGCATCAAACTAACAGCTTCATCGTATAAATTCTTAGAGTTGTTAAATGATCCTGTTTTCAAAGGTTAACGCCCTCACTTTCAGTTGCTATGTTAAAGATAAGTTTCGCTGCTTCAACGATCTCATTTTGATCATTTTCCGCAGCTTTTCTTATGGTTTGGATAACTTGGTGAACTGATTTACGTATAATGGCTCTAGAAAGATCTTCAAGGACGGGTTTTATTTCATTAGTTGAGTTAATATGTTCAAGGAAGGAACAGGCACGTTCAATTTCCTGTATGCGAACATTTTCAAATTTTTTATTAAGGGCTTTTATTAGAGGTTCAACACTTAATTTCTTAACCATTTTTCTTAAGCGTTCAAACTCCTCTTCAACAATCTTCTCAGCTTTTTCAACCTCGTTAAGCCTTTTCTTTAGATTCTCTTCCGCTATAATCCTTAGATTATCTATGTTGTATGAACAAATTTTCGAGACTTTAAGATCTTCAACTTGCCTAGGATTTCCGATGTCAATAATTGTTAAGTCCTTTTTCCTCATAGAAGAAACACGTTTTAGACGATCTCCTCTAATTATGTAATGAGGGGCTGAAGTAGTCACGATAGTAATATCTGCTTCCACCATCTTTTTCTCGATATTATCAAAACGAATAGCTTCACCTCCCAGTTCCTCTGCTAAACAAACAGCTCTTCCATAGGTTCTATTTGCTATGAATAAAGCGTTACACTTTTTATCCTTAAGCGCTTTTGCTACCAAAAATCCCATTTCTCCCGCCCCAATAACCAAAACATGCTTATCTTTAAGCGTTTTAAGGGTTCTTTCCGCTAGTTCAACGGCTGCAGACCCCATCGAAACCGCGCCTTTATTAATCCTTGTCTCATTTCTAACCCGCCTACCACACACGAGGGTCCTACTAAAAACAAGTTTTAAAAAGGGACCTACTGTCCCCGCTTTAACCGCCATATTTAACGCTTCTTTAACTTGGCCCAATATTTGATCTTCCCCTATTATCATTGACTCCAAACCAGAAGCTAATCGTAACCCGTGAACTATTACTTCGTTACTGGTTCTAATATCAAAAAGAGAAGAGTAAACTGATGGATCAAGCTGAAAACTATTTAAAAGGTTATCGAAAACTGCCGTGATAGAGCTATGAGGATCGTCAGAAACTGCGAAAATTTCCACCCTGTTACACGTTTGTATGATTAAACACTCCTTAATAGAAGGGAGTGAAATCATATCTTTTAATGCTGCTTCAATTTTTGGAAATCTGATTGACTCAAGAAGTTCTACACGACCTTTTTTAAAAGTGAGACCGACATTGATCAAACTGGTAGGCAGGGCAAAGCGATCCTCTGCATATTTCATGTTTATTTTGGGTAACGTGACCGTCAGACAAGATTTAACGCGACACATGCGTCAGCCCACTTCCTCACAAATAATATATCACGGATAAATATGAGAGCTATGAGTCCTTTTTTCATAGAAAACTCTCTATTAAGGGTGTTCCTCAAAGCTAATAGGTAGACCATAATTCCTCTATTTGCCGGAGAATAGCTTTTGTAATGAATTCGCTTTCACCTAAAGGATCACAATAAATGATCTTTTTACCATTGATTTCGCTATATTTTCCTTGAAGACCTAGAATTCGGGGAATATCTTTTGAAACATGAATCCCAGGGGCAAGAAAGAATGGAAAAACAAAAATAGTTTCTGACTTGATTTTTGGGAAAACATCTTGTATAGTAGGTTCAGATTGCAAAAAACAGGTATGTATCTCATCAAATTTTCCTGTTTTCTTTATTCTTTCAGCATGAACTTCTAAAACTTTACTGCTTTCTGGAAGCCTGCTTCCATGACCTATTAGAAGGATCGCTTTCGCCGTATTTTTTTCAATATCGATATTTTTTACCATATTCATTAGCCTGCCTATGTTTATGGTCTTTTATATTAGTAAACCTTTATAGGTAGGATATCCATCCTAAATATAAATTTTTCGAAGAGACAGAATTTAAGAAAACTTAGGAAAAACCTTTATATATATAAACTCTCTTAGGAAGAGAAACCTAGATATTTACTTCGTTAATAAGTAGGCTATTATTCAATACAGGACGTTAAAAAAGCGTTCTATTTTGTGTTATGGGGGTAATAATAGCTTGGAACAGCGATTTATGAAGGTTAAGGGTGGGCCTACTAAGGAAGAGATCTTAGCGATTACTCTCTACAAGTTGGATCTCAGAGACGGCGATACTTTTTTAGATGTGGGTTGTGGAACTGGGGCTGTATCTATAGCGGCGGCGAAAGTTGCAGGCAAAATATTTGCGATAGATCGCAGAAAAGAAGCGATTGAAGCATCAAAGTTTAACTTTCATTTGGCGGGTGTATCTCACAAAATTGAACTTATTCATGGAGAAACTCCTCAAGCATTGGAAAAAGTAGAAGAAATTGATTCTGTGTTCATTGGGGGTTCGGAAAATCTTGAAGAAACTTTAACTGTTCTCGAATCTAAGGTTAGGCGAAGGATTATTGTTAATGCGGCACGATTGGAAACGGCGATCACTGCTATTAAAAAGATGAGGGAGCTGGGGAATTTTAAAGAAGTAGTGCATGTACAGGTCTCTAAGGGTTATGATTTACAAGGAGGGATGGCGTTCAAACCTGAAAATCCTGTTTTCATCATTGTAGGAGGCAAAGAAGGGGATTAGGCATGCTTGTTGGAGTGGGTCTTGGACCAGGGGATCCTGAACTTATAACTTTGAAAGCTGTCAAAACGCTTAAGGAGAGTTATAAGGTGTTTGCTGCAGGAACGCTTGCAGCAACTATGGTGGAGTCTTATGTTAAGTGTGAGGTGCTTAACTTTCCTATGACTAAGGATGAAGATTCTTTGAATGAAAGCTGGCTTGAAAATGCGGAGATCATAGGAAAAGATGCGAAAGATCATTTGGTTTCCTTTGCTTGTTTAGGAGATCCTAACTTCTTTTCTACTTTTAATAAGGTGAGAGCAATTATAGAAATTAAATACCCAGGGATAGAAATTTCAACGGTTCCGGGTGTGAGCGCTATTACTGCTTTTGCTTCGAAGGCTAATGTGATGATAAATGAATCTTTTGAGGTTATTGACGGTTCTCCAATACTTTCTAAGATAGTATTAAAGGTTAGAGAACCAAAAAAACTAGCAGAAGCTTTGAAAAGAGAAGGATATGGTGGTTTCATCCTTGTGGAAAGGATCGGTATGGAGGGAGAAAGGGTAGTAATAAACAAAATGCCATCTAAAAGCAATTATTTGAGTATATTGTATACGACAAAATCAGTGGTTAAGAATGGTGGGATGGATTAATGGAGGAAAGTTTTAAAGTGTATTTTGTCGGGGCGGGCCCTGGTGATCCGGGTCTCCTCACGTTAAAAGGTAAAGAACTGCTGGAAAAGGCGGACATAGTCATTTACGCAGGGTCATTAGTTAACCCTGAACTGTTAAATTTTTGCAAGGATTATTGTGAGAAGGTTGACAGTTATGGTTTAAAACTTGAAGATATCATCCCGATTATTGAAAGAAACGTTAAAGCGGGGAAAAAGGTTGTTAGACTGCATAGTGGCGACCCTTCTATTTATAGTGCTATAATGGAGCAGATAATTCTTTTAAGAGAAAAGGGGGTGGATGTTGAGATTGTGCCTGGTGTTTCTTCGGTTTTTGCTGCAGCTGCTGCCCTTGGGATCCAGCTTACCTTAAAAGGGGTTTCTGAAACGCTTATTATCACCCGCCCCTCAGGTAAGACGCTTGATAAAGATGTTTTAGGAGAGTTATCTGGGATAGATCCAAGCACGATAGCTGTGTTTTTGGGCGTTCAAAATATGGAGGAAGTGATGCAGAAATTAGGACGCCCCCCAGATACACCTGTAGCTGTTGTTTATCATGCTTCTTGGAAAGATCAAAAAATTATTCGCGGAACTGTTGCAGACATTACCTTGAAGGTGAAAGAGGCAGGAATTACGAAATCTGCAATGATTATTGTGGGAGACATTCTTAATCCGCCTAAATTTCAGAGGTCGAAACTTTATGGAGAGTGAACAATTAATCGAAGGAAAAGTGGCGATTATAGGGTTTGAACACGATTTTGGTACTGCCACTAAAATCCAAGAGGCTATCGGAGGAGAAATTTTAGTCTACGATAAAGGTGTTTTTGAACGGGCTTTTAAACAGTTTGACATTGTAGTCGCTATCATGGCTACGGGAATTGTTGTACGAAAAGTTGCGCCTTTAGTAAAAGATAAATGGGAGTCTCCGCCGGTAGTGGTTGTAGATAATGGGTTAAACTTCGCCATACCCCTTTTAGGAGGCCATCATGGAGGGAACAGATTAGCGAGAAGATTATGGGAAAAAATAGGGTGCTTGCCAGTAATTACTACTGCAACAGAGGTCAAAGGACGAATATCGGTAGAAGGAATAGCGGAAAAATTAAAGGCCAATATATTAAACAAAAGCTCAACAAAAAACTTGAACGTTATCCTCCTTGAAGAGGATGTTCCTGTTCTTGAGATAAGAGGGCCTAAAATAGTAGTAATCGACGAAAAAGTTTCCATACTTAAAAAGGAGAGTTCTGATAGGGAATCTATTGTTTTAGGGATAGGTGCCCGCAAAAACGTGACAAAGGAAGAGGTTCTTGAAGCGATAAGCGAGGCTTTGAAGCTTTCAGGTTTTGATAGGGGGGATGTTAAGGAGATTGCTACTGCAGATATTAAGCAGGAAGAGAAGGGATTATTGGAGGCTGCCTCGTATTTGAGTAAAAAGCTTTCCTTTGTTTCACCCGAAGAAATTGATGGTGTAAAAGCTCCTTC
>JAEOSI010000169.1 GCA_016840425.1 Candidatus Wukongarchaeum yapensis | reverse complement strand
TAGGGAAGAAGCAAAAGCAAAAACGGAAAAAATCCTTGAAGAAGCTCGTTCTAAAGTTGAAAAAATAAAAGAAGACGCGGCAAAAACTGTGGAAACTGAGTCAAAAGAGATCACAAAACAAACCAAAGAAGAAATCGCGCAGCTTTCTAAACTTGCAGAAAAAAACACGGGAAAAGCCATAGAGTTCGCTAAAAACTCCATCACAGGAAAAACTTCCTAAAAAAATATAAGCATGAAACACAAAAAAGACCCTCCTCGTCAAAAATAACTTAAACTTTTGGTGATATCCCATGAAAATCGCTTCTATAGGTGAAGAAGATACTATAGTAGGTCTCCGACTAGCTGGAATAGGCGACGCATACATAGCAAGTGAAGTATCAGAGGTAAAAGCGGCCATAGAGAAAGTCCTTCAAGACCCCGACATAGGCTTGCTCATCATAACCGAGCGTCTCGCGGAAAAAGTAAGAAACATACTCAATGAAATCATGGAAAGACGAACAATACCAACAATAATAGAAATACCTGACCGCCAAGGCCCCATCGAACGTGAAGTAGACCCAATATCAGAGCTTATAAAAAGAGCAGTCGGAGTAAAACTCAAGTGAACTACCCCGCCCTTGCGGACGGGGCTTCCGTACATGTCAAATGAGATTCGTCCCATTTGACCACGTTGCCCGAGTTCACGCGGGGATTACAGTTAGGAACGTTTTCCAACGCTCCATACTGATACGTTTTAAGGATATTTATAGCCCCGATCACATCGGGGTGGTTTTTGTAACCGCATTCGCTGCACTTAAAACTTCCTCTTTTTGCGCGGTTTTTCTTCTTCCTATCACCGCAGGCATGACACGCCCTGCTGGTGTATTTTTCGCCGACCTTCTTTAACTTCTTCGGCGAGAAGTCCCCTTGCGAAAGCTGAGGGATGAAAGTCGCACAATAATAATAAATTATTTATAGTCCTAAGAATAACAATATAGAAGAGTAGGACAGGGACTGTCCGAATTTACGCCTGTGGAGATGGATGAATAATGATGATCCCGTCGTTGAAACAGGAAGCCCCCTGCAAAAGCTGGGAGTAGTTCACTGCAATGCCTACTCTTCTGAGTTTGTACTCTAAGAGCGAGGTCAGCGTCCAATAGCTCCATGAGTGGAGCTTTTGGTTTGTTTTCCTTCCTAGGTTTTTTTCCTTTCCCGTTGCTCTTTTTTCTTATGTTTTTGAGATCGCCTACCACTACAGTCTTTATGTCCTTTTTTTCGCAGGTTTTCACTATGTCTTTGGCTATGCAGTGGAGCTGGTGTTTTATCTGCCTCGCTTTTTTCTTGTGAAGTTTGGTTATGTTTTTGCTGTATTGCTGGGTTTTTCCGTCCTCTTTTCCTGGCAGTTTCTTCTGAAGCTTCTGGATTTGCTTGTTGAAATGGTGCTGGGTTGAGAGGATTTTACCGCCCTTATATATTCTAACCTCTCCGTCGGCTGTGTCGTAGGTTGTTGTTATGTTCTTTATCCCCAAGTCTATCCCCATTATTTTGCCATTCTCCTCTTCTTCTGGGTCTGGGATCTTGTAAGTTAGGTTTGCGGTGGTTATTTTTTCCCCGTTTTTGAAGACTATTGTGAGGGTCTGAGGTTTCTCTATTTTGCTTATAGGTGTTTTCGGGTTGCCTTTAACCTTTACTTCTATGTTCTCTCCGAGGAGGTTCTTCGTGGTGAGCCTTATCGTGTTGTCGCCTATGATTTTGAAGTGGCAGTTGGTGAAGCGGAAGGTTGAAGGATGTTTTGTTTTTCTGAAGCCTGGAGGTCTTGCTGTCTTGTCCCCCTTCTTCCTTAGACCATACCAGCTTCAGTAGTTGTGTTCTAAAGTTTTCAGGGTTTGCTGCACGGTGTGAGAAGGCAAAAGCCTTGCCAGTTCGTGGTCCCTCAAAGCGTGGTACTGCTGGTAGTAGTTAGGGATCTTCCCCGTTTCCCTCCAAGCTTTACGTCGCTCATAGTTGGCTAAGTTGTAGAGGACTGTTACAACCTTGCTCATCTGTTTTAGCTCTTCTTTATGCGAACAGAGCTTTAGCACGGTTGTAAGCCTCATTTTCACCCAAAAATATTTGCCTAAGATTCATATTTAAGCACCCCTAATATACATTGGTCGCAATTCATCTCCCCCCTTGTGGAAGAGGTCTTCTTGCGGCATGAAGATAAATAAAAAACAGTTTCCGTGCCCTTTCTCCTTTTTTAAAAACATCAACGGTCTATCTATTATCCTTTACTACTCTTTTTTTAAAACGCTTATAGTCGCTTTTTATGGCTACATTTTAGTATATCCAGATGTTACCCTAGTATTTTGTTATCTTAAAATATGGGCTTCTGATTACTCTTTAATCTTTTAATTAACATAATTAGCTGGTGAATGCTTTGACTATTCTTTCCAGCCTCCTTGGAAAAAAACGAAAAACTGTTAGCATAGGTTTCTGTGGGCGTGTTAACGCTGGAAAAACAACACTTGCAAACCGCATAGCCATGGATCTTGCTGGAAAAAAGGTGGGGAAAGTCAGCTCGATACCCCACGAAACCCGTGAAACTAACAAAGTAGAACATATTCAACTACAGTTTAATGGTAAAAACCTTGATATGACCCTTGTAGACCTACCAGGAATCACCACAAAAATCGATTATAGAAAATTTATGGAAAACCACGGCTTAACCAAAGAAGAGTCTATCCAAAGAGCGAAAGAAGCCACAAGAGGGGTAGTTGAAGCCATAAAAATGCTTGATCAAATCGACATAGCTTTAGTGATTGTTGACTCTACAAAACCTCCTTTTGATCAAATAGACCTCGTAATAGTAGGCAACCTAGAAGCAAAAGGGATCCCGATAATTATCTGCGCAAACAAAATAGATTTAGATGAAGCCAACCCCCAACTCGTCGAAGAAACCTTTAACAGCATACATTTTGTTGTCCCTATATCCGCTTTAACAGGAGAAAATATCGAGTCTCTGTATAAAAATATAATAATTTCTACTTGAAAAAGGAGGACCAAAAGATGTCAAAACTCGATCTAATTAGTAAGGATGCAGCCCAAAAACTTGACCTTGAAACAAAGTTTACAATGATAATAGACCGGGTTAAAAAAGGCACAATCCTCGTTCTTGAAGGAGGTTTATCACCCGAAGAACAAACCGGTCTAATCAACAGAGTGATGATGCAGATAGAGTTTGAAGAACCTTCTTTTGCTGGCGTAGAACTTATAAGTTTTTTCAACGACCCCTCCCACTCAAGCTTTTGGAGAAGATCTAAAAGACAGTTAAGCTTCACAGTGGTTGCTCCAAGTTCAACCGTAAAAATCCTTAGAAACGATAACGAAATACTTAGCCTTCTCCTAAAAGACTCCTACCCCCCAACATAAAAAAGAAAAATAATAACAAGCCATGCCATGATTAGTGGATCTATTATTCAACGGTTTCAAACGGTTTCAAAAGTTCTTTTCCCTTTTTTAATATTTTTACAGTTTTTTCACAGATACATTTTGATGTGATTATATATTTCTTTTATTTCTTGGGAAGCGTTATACATTACCGGTTCCTCATGTCCGGGGAAAAATGTTATTACGTCTAATTGGCTGAGCTTTTCTAAGCTTTTTATTAATTGTTCTGCATCTCCTGTGGGTAAATCAACCCTTCCCACAGCACCATGAGCAAAAATTGTATCCCCAGTAAATAAAATCTTGTTTTTTTCATCAAAAATGCATATAGACCCAGAAGTATGCCCTGGCGTATGAATTACTCTAAGTCCATCTCCACTACTTAGATTGATTAAATCGCCATCCTCTACAACATGTGTAACTTTTACAGGCGTATAACCATATGGAAACATGAAGGTTAAAACGCGGCTTTCATCCCCCTCCATTATAGCTTCTGCCTCATTAAAATGAGCGTAAACATTAGGAGAAAACTTTTCAACTATCGTAGCTGCGCCTCCTGTATGATCTAAATGCGCATGTGTAAGAATAAGGTTCTTGACCTTTAAAGAAGCTTTTATTTTTCTTAACTCTTCTAGAAGCCTTTCAGCCAAAGAAGCACTGATACCCGAATCTATCAACGTCACTTCGTCTCCGTGTATCAACGAGTAAACATTACAAGAAAAACCGATACCTAAAAACCTACCAATCTCGTAAGTTTTAGTTCTCATTAAAATCAATTGTTACTAGCCCCTTTTCTTTAAAAAATTAAAAAGTTAAACTATCTATTAATCATAAGTATTTCTCTTCTTCGACCTTTATCCATTTCTCAAGTTTTTCTACTTCGCTACCTTTTACCAAATTTTGGTCATTATCAAGCTCTTCTTCAAGATTTTTTGCTTCAAATATAACAAACCATCCCTCACCATAAGGCTTTTCATTCGCTATCGACGGGTGTTCTAATATTTCTGGATTTATTTCAACTATTTCCCCAGATAATGGGATTATTAATGGGCCTGTCCATTTACCGCTTTCTATCGTAGCGAAAAACCTGCCTTTTTCAAGTTCTTTTCCTTTTTTCTGCAACCTTATAGAAATAATTTCCTCGTTATTTTTTGCAGCAAAATCATCGATGCCCATCTTTAATTTGTCTTTTCCGATGATTTTTATCCATATATGACCTGGGTCACTTGTATCAATCCAAACATCATCTGGGTAATAATATCTTCCTACTTGCCCCACAAGTTTCTCCACCTTTCAGCTATTTTTCGATTTTGAGCTATGTCTTAGCAAAAGGGATAAAGGTATTAGCTTTCTTTTTTGTTTAAAATTTTTGCATGATTGGATTTAAATTTAAGGGATGGCCCTATCTTTTTAAATTATTATTAAAAGCTTATAATATTATAAAATAAAAGTTTTTAAGAATATAAAACTATTTTTTAATAAGGACTGCTAAGAAAAATTGATTAAGTATTTTATCACTCACTTTTAAAGGTTCTTGGTATATTAAGGGGATGAATTTTTGGATAAAGAAAGAATCGGTGTTTTTTTGTGTCATTGCGGCACAAACATCGTCCACACAGTCGACATTGAAAAGGCAAAAAAATACGTGGAAACCTTGCCAGGAGTAGTTTTTGTTAAAGATTACAGTTATATGTGTTCTGATCCGGGTCAGCGTTTGGTTAAAGAAAGCATAAAAGA
>JAEOSI010000168.1 GCA_016840425.1 Candidatus Wukongarchaeum yapensis | reverse complement strand
GCCACTTCTTCCTCACTCATGCTAACATCTGACATTCATCATTTATTCCCAATTTATCCGTTTGATGCCCAATAAGTTAACTAAATCTTATTAAAGTTATATTAAATTTATCAAATTATACTAAAACTTTTTAGTTACCTTTACATGATCAAAATGACTTAAAAACGCTCGAGGTGAAAACTAAAAACAGGTAGGTGAAGACAAGTGCAGGAGGATTCAAATTATTCCAAGGAACCTTTAAATTCTTCCACCAAAAAAGAAAATTCTGCTCCTTCAGTACGTGAGCATGTGTGGTTCATTTTAATGAAGGGGAAAGATGTCGAAGAAAGAAAAGTTAAAGAGATTGAAGTTTGGGACTACTCATACATAGCCTTCACCTCGGGAAAATATCAAGATGAGGCGAAAACAAATGCTGAAAAAGACCTAGAAACGCTAAACCTTCTCCTTTCTGGAGAATTTCCCGCCAAAAAAGAGGATGCAAAAACCGACATGAAGATCTTGAGAGATGATGGGAAACTAATGGCGAAATTCCAAGATCCAATCCTCCCCTTGCTCCAAACATCCTTCCTTCTGATAGGCTTTTTCTTTCTCCTCTTAACCGTCTTAATAGCGGTCCCTATAAGCGAAGAGCAACCCATACTTCTCATAATGTTGATGTCTATTGGAGTGATATTCGTCCTTTTCAGCGTCACAATTACAAGCTTCCAAACTCAAATCTCTTTCGATCACGTTACAAAAATTCTTCGACATCAAACAAGCAAAGGGCCTCTTAGAAAAAAGGAAACGACGACATTTTTGAGACTTCCCAGCGTGAAATTCGAAGTAAAAAGAGTTACGGAGACCCACTGGGATATATTTCTCGAAGGAAAAGACTGGGAAGTAAAACGGAAAAACCTGAGAATCTGGGACTATTCATATCTCCCAAAGAGAACCCATGAATACCTTTACCTCTACGCAGACAAAGTCAGGGCCAAAAAAAACGTAAAAACTCTTAACGAAATTCTCTCTGAAACTTACGTGCCAGAAACCGACTTGGAACGACTCAGAACCGATATGAAAATCACGACGGAGAATGGCGCAGTGAAAGCAACCTTCCGATACCCTCCCACCTTTACCATAATATTCCTCTTCTCGGGCATGATCTTCACAATGACAGCGATCCTTCTTGCGATCCTGACGGGCACAGAGGAAATTGCTTTAATCGTAACCTTCTCAATCCTTGCCATAATCGCTACTCTAGCCGGCATATTCCTCCTAAACCGTAAAACATGGATCCTCTTCAATCGTCCAAAAGAAACCGTAGAAATGTGGACCATAAGCTGGTTCAAGAAAAGAAAAATCTTAGAACTGATCGCAAAAACGGCAAAATTTAAAATCAAAGCATGACCTACCTGCTCCGATAGGCTGAGGTGTAGTTTATCCATTCATTTATTCTATATCTAGGTAAGTTGCTCCTCCTATAACTAAAGTTAGGGGCGTTCCCGTGATGGAAGTAAGGTGATTGGGTGGTTTATTTTGTTTTTTATTTTTCTTGCCAGAAGCTTCCGCGATAGGCGGAGGTGTAGGGGCATCCTAAACATCGGTGTAGTTCATAATACTCGCACTTTTCACAAACACAGCCACAAGGAGCTTTTTCAGTTTTTTCTATGATCATTTTTATGGGGAAGCCTAGGTTGATTTCTGAATCTATGATTATGTTTAGCTCGACACTATTTACTTCAGGGTTTTCCCTTAAATGATATTCTACTAGGGCTTCCAGGGTTGTTAGATCCTCGCTTGCGAAAAATAGGCATACGTTGTTCTTTCCGCTTGTTATGAAACCGCGTAAGAAGTAGGGGCAGCCTTTGAAGTAATCAATTATTCGGGTAGGGCTAGTTACTGTTGCGTCTACTTTTGCAACGTTTAAACCTAGTTCTTTTAGGTTTATTACTACTTTGGTGGAGATTATTTTTTTCTCTTTTAGCTTACGTATTCGTACGCCTATTGAGGGTTGTGAGAGACCTAGTTTTTTCGCTATTTTGTTTTGGGGTAGATCAGGGTTTTCTTCCAAAAGCATGATAAGTTCTCGATCTTTCTGGTTTATACCAAGCTTTTTTGCAACACGCATTAAAAGCACCTTAGATAGCGTTTTAATAGAAAGATTACCAGGTTTATTTAATATTACCATATCCGCTTATAAATTATTACATTTATAAATGTAAAAATCAACTAATGTAAAATACAATTTATAAAAATATATTATTAATATTTAAAAAAGCCCTAATCAAGTTAAAGAGCTTAGGAGGAAGACCTTGTAGGATGATTCACGATGGGCCAAGGAATAAAAATCTTGCAAGGCTGTTCAGTATTGTCTCTAGCGTAGATTAAAGCATTTCTCATTGGAAGATTTACAAGCTGACTCGGTGGGAAAGGAAGTTCTATAACCTTTTTTAAGCTTGTAACTTGTTGAGGAGTGCAACCGAAAAAGGTTATCGTGTTTACGATGCCCAAAACGCCTGGATCAAGCTCTTCCGGTCTTTGTGTTGCAAATTGTAATCTTAATTTGAACTTTCTCCCTTCTCTACAGATTATCCTAGCGCGAGAAACCAAGCGATTAACATAATCTTTACGCTCTTCAGAAGTAAATTTAGGAAAGTAGTTGTGGGCTTCATCTATGAGGATAATGGTGGGAGGCTCTATGTTTTGAGGTTTTAACTTCCATCTTGAGACCATGTCTATTATGTAAAAAGCAATGGAAGAGAGAAGATCTATATCCAATATGTGGTGGAGAGGTAATACGGTCACCCTTTTAGGTTTTAAAAGATCTTTTGGACCTATGGAAGACAAGTTTTTCCCGTCAAAAAGCTTTTGTTCAATGGTTAGAACTAAGCGGCGAAGAATGGCGCTTATAGTTCTTTGATCTGCTAAGTTTTCAGGGATCTTTGTTTTTTTCAACCAGTGGTAGAAGGTTGCAAGGGTTTGTTTTAATCTGGAAGTTCGAAACATTTTCACCAAATTTGGCAATACAACGTATCCTTGGGGGCTTAGATTGGGGAGATAGTATTGTAGTTGGTGGGGCTTTATGTCGGAAAAGTTTATGGTAAAATAAGTTATTTGAGGGTCTGGATCTTCGGGTAGTTCGGTTTCATGTCTTAAAATTTTAAGATCTTCAACCGTTCCAGGGATCATTCCACAATCTTTCCAAATCTTTTTTTCAAAGTCACTTTTCGGGAAAATTGGTTCCTCTAATAGACCTTTCTCGTATTCGCCGTGTTTGTCGAGGATTATTACGCTGCCTGCAATTTTGTCGGCGAACTGTTTAACATCGTTTTTACACTTTGCGGTTTTTCCTTTTCCCGTTGTTCCTATAACCATTTCATGTGTGAAAAGGAGGTGAGACCTCATCACATAAGGAACAAAAGAGCCGGTTTCTTTGTCGAAAAACGGTTTTCTTCCAAGCATTAAAACGCCGTAAGCTATGCCTTCTTCTAAGCTTGGTAGGCCAAAAATTTTTTTGACGAGCACTATGGGCGGATAGAAAACGGAGGAGCGGGGGTGAGGAGAGTAATCTACAGGGCCTTTTTCTCCAAACTGGTTTATTGTGCAGAAAAGTTTTGCTTTTATGAGGATTGCTTGCTCTAGGAAATCGATTTTGTTTGAGGCTATGAGTTCTTGGGTTGGCGTAAATTTTTCATAAAGGAAGATTTCTAACTGGTCGCGGGTAATGTCTGGACAGCTTATTTCAGAAACAATAGAGCCAAACATTTCTCCTTCAAGGTAGTCCCAAATAATTAAGGGTGTTCCTATCTTCAAGCCTTTCCTGTACTTTGCGGGTACGAGGCAGATAATTGAATCGCTTCCTTCCCCGATTTTAACTCCTTCTTTTGCCGTTGCCACTACATACCCTATTTCCTGGCTGGAGTTCCATGGAGGAAGGTTTGGCTCAATTGAAGGTTCCTCCACATATTTTAAGGGTATGGGCAATGAGTAACAATCCTCCGTATAAAAGTTAGAGTTAAGAGTTTTTAGGCGCCCCTCCATCTTTTTGTATCATAAGGTTCTGTGAACTCTATTCCTGCTTGTTCGAAGAGGGTTTTTTGGACAAGTCTTAAAAGCCTCCTTGTGGGTTGTCCTATTCTTACGAAAGCGTCTGCTTTTGAGATCATGAAGCTTAACTTCCCCCCGTTGAGGTCAGAATCTGCCGAAATCATGCTGGAGATCTTTTCCATTCCTTTTTCTTCTACAAACCAGTAAGGGGTTTCTACGCGGATTAAGTCGTTATCCATTGTTTTGTAGTAAAAAAAGGAGCGCCGCTCTTCTTCATTTAATTTTGCGAGAAAATTTTCGGATTTTTTTAGAAAGAAGGGACTTCTATGACCTGGAGGAAGGAGGTCGAAAAATGCTACATCTGTTGTATCAGTGATGCCACAAGCCCGCATGACGGGGGAAGCTATGGGGGTTTTCACGATGTTTATTGATCCTATTCCCTTCTTTTTTAGGAACTGTATTTTACCGATAGCGTAGTCAAAACCTGTTTTGGAAAAAAGGGGACCGTCGTGAAATATGAGGTCTATCGAGTCTTTATAATGTTCTACACACGATATTATTGCTGCCGATTCAACAATGGATAAGGCTTGAAGTTCCGCTATATCCACCCTATCAAAGGGTAGCTGTCCTATGAGGTCGTCTGATAAGAGGTCTATTTGCCAGCGTCTCACTTCTTCTGAGACTATTCCCGGTTTTGAAGCAACGTTTAAAGCGATGTCTGCCCATAAACGGTTAGCACCGCTTTCAAAAGATAAACGGTTACGCGGATCTTTTTGGGAATATGCAAAGGAAGCTGCTCTAGCGTAGACTATGGAGAAATTAGCATTGAAAAGCGGAAGGCTTGCCCCGTCAAAACCGACAAGGTTCATGTTTCTAAAAACTTTATATGGTTCCTCCAATCTTAAATCAAAAACGAAACTTTTCCCTCTACTTTTATGACTAATCATTTCAACTTGGGAAGTGTCCAAGTTTTCTAAAATCGTTTCAAGCTTTTTTTCATCGTAATATGAACTATTACTGCGTAGAAGGGAGAAATTTAATCGGGAAAAAGCCTTTTTTATTGTGGGTATAGGGTTTGAAGCATCAGAAACAGAACCGTTAGCCTCCACGGTCTTTAGAATAAAGACAGGGGCATGATCTTCTTCTTCT
>JAEOSI010000167.1 GCA_016840425.1 Candidatus Wukongarchaeum yapensis | reverse complement strand
AGATGAGTTTAGAAGTTTTCAAATATGCTACAAAAGAGGTTTTCATCGCGGAAGAAGGACAAACAGTAGAACAAGCAATCTGCATAATGGATGTAAACGGGTTTCGCAGACTACCCGTAGTCAAAGATAAAAAGTTTGTCGGAATGATAACTTTCCGCGATATTATGAGGGAATTTGCCAAGAAAGTTTCTGAAGATATAGAGAAAGGAAAAACCTCCTTTGCAAAAGAGTTTCTAGAAACTCCTCTCACAGAAATTATGACCCCTGACTTTATTTCAATCTCGATACGTTCTACGGTAGATGAAGCCTCAAAAATAATGGTAGAAAATAATATCGGTTGCTTACCGGTGTTTTTAGATGAAGAATGCCGTCTCGGAGGTATTATAACAGAACGCGATGTAATCTCCTCAGTAGCAGAACTTCCGGTTGAAGAAAAAGTATCAGACTACATGACAAAAAACGTCATCACAGTAAACGACAAATCAAACCTTTTTGATTGTTTAAAAAAGATGGTTGAAGCTAATATTCGCAGAATACCAGCAGTTAACGATGAAGGAAAACTTGCCGGCCTCATTACTGCTAGTGACATCCTAAAATATCTCAATGACCCTGAGACCATAAAAGGATTAAAAGAAGGAAATTACGAAAAAGTGCTTTATAAACAGGTAAACGAAATTATGGCAAAAATCTTGATAACTGTTAATTCAGAGGTATCAGTAAAAGAAGCCGCGGCAAAGATGCATGATAAAGGCATCGGTTGTCTCTTAGTAATAGACGACTCAAAACTAGTGGGCATAATAACTGAGCGCGACCTACTCAAAGTGGCTATGCAGCGTCTAACCAAAAAATAAATCCCCTTAAAAAACAGTAAATGGAGGTAAAAAATTGAGTAAATCATCAGACGACCCGAAGAAGGTTTTATGCGAAATATGCGGAAAAAATGAGGTTCCTAACGAAGAGCACTACCGCTGTCGTTACTGTGGAAAATACGTTTGCTCAGACTGTGCTAGATGGATGGCGGTTTACGTGGACGACTATCCCCATCGCCGACTCAGAACAATGCGTGTATGCCCCAACTGCGTCGTAAAACCAAAACATAAACTGTTCAGCAAAAAATAAGAAGAGGAAGAATGAGTGAACTACTTCCAGCAGTCGCAGGGAGCTTCCTGGTTCAACGACTGAACTTGCCGAGATTTCTCCCGGTAGAGGTTCTGTCTCCGCAGGCGTAAATTCGGGTAGTCCCTACCCTACGCTCTCATATTGTTATTATTATGACTATAAATATCTTGTTATTATTCGGCTTTCATCCCCCAGCTTTCCAGTCTACCCGTGTTTTAAGTGTTTTTTTTAGATGGTTGTTTTTGGGAAAAGTTGAAGTAAGTGGAGTTATGCCGTCGTAACGGGCAACTTATCCCTTTTTTCCACCGATCATAGAGGGCGTCACGATTTCAAGAAGGCCATCGAACACTATCAGAATAGAAGTAAAGCAGCTCTTCTCTTCCGCTTGTTGAGACGGACAATAGACTTCCCCGACAAACCACCGCTCCGACGAACCCCTGAAAAAACCTATTTCATAAGGAAGTGATCTATTTAACCAACCAAGCATTTAACACGCGGATAGACTGTTTCGCAGGGAGACTTCCCGCCGACAAAGTTAAAAACAAGAAAGCTGCCCTTTTTTTTTATTTGCCCCTATTTTTTAATCGCCTTTTCATTCGGTTAATATCATAAAGAAGCGTAAAAAGTCCTAATATGTTCCATCATTCAAACAATAGTTTAAATATTTTAGAAGCAATAAAATTTAATAAGTAAGCTAACGAAAGATCATATTCTTTCAACTTTTTACCTTTTAAGTTTTTCATCTCTTCTAAGAATAATTTTTTAATTCATGTACAATTATTGGAGGCTTGTTATTGTCATCTAACCGTCCTGTTGGCATATCTATACTTTCCTTTTTATTCTTGCTAGGAGGCATTTTGGGCATAGTTGCAGGCTTGATTCTTTTAGCAGGTTATTTTTCGTTTCCTGAAGACTATCCTGCTTCAGAACTTTTTACGGGAAGTGATGCTGAAACTAATTTCATAATTCTTATCGTAGCAGGCGTGATCCTAGTATTTTTATCTATGGGCCTATTTTCGAGGAAATATTGGGCATATAATGTTGTTTTAGCCATAGTATTACTCCCCGCTATAGCCCGATTAACTTATATGATATTTCAAATCCTAGACTCGTCCTTAAATCCTGAAATAGATAAAATCTTTTACTGGCAGATGACGAGTCTCGGCATAAACCTGTTAATATTTTGGTATCTCCTAAGTAGGCGGCATTATTTTTTAACGGAGGGAGTCTTAAAAGAGTCTTCAGAAACCTTATGGGAAGGGGTTTTAATCGAAGAAAAGTAAATTTAGATTATAACAATTATTTTTACATTACATTAACTTTTTTATGTCTAACTACATAAGCTAAATAGGAATCTTTTTAGATGGGAAGTTGGTATGGAGAAGCGAATAAGGTTTTTGCTGGATCAGCTTGAAGAGAAGTTTAGGTCGGGAGAGATTGATGAGGTAACATACGAGGATTTAACAAAAACATATCTTCAAAAACTTTCAGAAATTGAGGAAGAAAAAGCATCAAAAGAAAAGTCTGAAAAGGTCAAAGAAAAGGAAGAAAAGACATTAGAGGAGGGAAAAATAGAGCAAAGGAAACTTAAAAGTTTAGAAAAAGAAATCCCGATTACTTTGCATGAAAATTTGGAAATAAAGAGAAGACTTCTTCAATTTTCTAAAGAACGCAGCATTTATGCTTTTAAACTCTACCAACTTTCAGAAAAAATAAAGAAAAAGGGTGGAGGGTTAAAAAAATGGCCACAGGTAAAAGAGTATCAAAACAAAATTAACAATTTGAACCAAAAGGTAGCTGCACACACCCGCTTTTTAGAAGAGAATCAGCCAAAAATTATGGACTTATATAGAAAATCCCGCGATTTAAAGGGGAAACTCTTCACTTTAGAAAAAGAGATTAAAAAAGGGGATACAACTTACTCATTAAGAACTCAAAAGACCGCTTTGGAAAAAGAATATATGGAGACCGCTAAAGCTCTAGGGGAAGAAATAAAAGAATACAAAACCTACTTACAAATTCTTAAAGATAAATTACAGGAAAAAAAGAAAGAACTTAAAGAAAAAAAAGACCACCCAGAAAAGTTACGAGAAGAAATCTCTGCTTTACAAACACACATCAACCTATTATCCTCTGATATTGTGAAATTTTCCTCAATTCTACCTCCGAAAATCATTCAAAAGATAGAAGAAATGGATCAAAAATCCCTCATGCCCCTCCTCGTATATGGAGAAAAAAAGAGTGATAGTGCTTCAAAAGAAAAGGGTATACGTATACCGATGAAAAAGATTAGTGCTCCTGAGAAACCCTTTTTTGATGAGCCTAAAAGTGAAGAGCCTCCTGAAAAATCAGATGATATTTCAGCTCTTTTAAAAAATAATGATGCTATCGCAGCATGGGATATCGTCGATAAAATCATAGCCGATGCTCAAAAAAGATTTATCGGTTTTACCGGTCCTCCTTTGTTACACCAAGGTTCCATCACGATCCCAATATTGATTGAAAATGAACCATCCCACGAGTCCTTAGATAGGGTTTTTGAAACGATGCATCCCGGATCATTTGAAAGCGACTCAGAACAGCGAAAAGAATACTTAAGATCGGAAATAAGCTCTTTTTTGAAAATTCCAGAATATATAGCCCTTTTACCCAGATATATTCGAAATTATTGCGCGAAAAAAAACATTAAGTGCCCCCTAAAACCCGAAGAATTTAAACAGAAAATCAAAGGCATAATATCCTTCCAAAAAATAAAAAGGGAAAACGGGACAATCATCGCTAATGAAAACGACATAAATCTCCTTAATACTGATCAAAGAAAACACCTCGCTAAGATGAAAATAGTGCCTTTTCCTATTTCCAAAATAGAAGAAAAAACTCTCACAAAAAAACCCCTAACCTCCCATTTACAAAAACATTTAGGCACCATAATCGAGATCCTTAACCACCCAAATAACGGTGCAATTCTCGTTTATGAAGCCTTTTACCCCGACAAAAAAATTTTAGATCAAACACTAAAAAATTTGAAAAAATCAATAAAAAACGATTATGAAGAAAAATTGTGGTATTTAAGATTTTCAATAGCAAAAAAATTAAACATAGGAGAAGGAGATGCTTTAAACCCTGAAATACTCGCAAAATTTTGCCTATTAGAACAAATACCCCTACCCCCCCACGAAGTGATTAGCGGATACCTAAAATGGGTTTTCATGGGTTTTATATCCGAAACAATGAAAGATCGCGTTATTTTAAAAAGAAATGCATTTCAGAAACCAATAAAACACGCCTATCCCGTCGCCTGTAAAAAAGTAGTAGACCAAGAAGAAAATCCCTTAGGCACAGCCATCGGGATAACAATAGAAAAGAATGAAAACGGAGAAGAACTAGTACTTCAATACAGCACAAAAACCTTAGAAGAAACCGCCTTAGAAGAGTTCGAAGAAGAAGAAAAAACCAATATACTAAACACTTTAAAAGAAAGCACAGAAACCGCCTTATGCCCCGAAACAATTATTAAATATGCCATAGAAAAAGGAATAATAACAGAAAAAGAAAACTATAACCAACTGCTAGAACTATTAGGCACAAAAACCATTCCACTAAAAAAAATAACAAAGATAACCAACGACAAAATATACATACAAATATAAAATTGTTTTCAGATATTACACTGAAAACCAACCATCAGTTTTTTAACCATAAAAAACTAAATAAATAACAGCAAAATAAAATCCAATAAAAATTCCCCCCATAACTAATTTAATAAGGCGAGGAGACAAAAAATGAGTTTTCAGCAAGATTACGAGAGAATGATTAAGGCGGGAACGATTCAAGCATTGGTCATAGTAAACATAAACGATGGGAGCATTTACTGGACTTCAGGGAACTGGGAAATTAACGGAGCTGAACTCCTAAAAGTATGGGCAGAAAAACAACCCAGTGTAACCGTCCAAGGAATTAAGTACAGCGTAATCGACATTACAGATAATCGACTTGTAGCTACAAACGTTCAAGGTCAGGGGCACTCGGTTGCTGCAAAATGTCCAACTCAACCTTATGTTTTCGTAGCCTATAG
>JAEOSI010000021.1 GCA_016840425.1 Candidatus Wukongarchaeum yapensis | reverse complement strand
AAGCAACAACCAACAGTATATGCCAAATTTCTCTTTACAATCTGAATATCAAGCTTTGTAAGAGCATTATTTTTCACAATTTCTGAGTCTATTTCCAGAAGCTCATCCCAATAGTTTGCCGTCTCTTCCAATATTCTTTCTGTGCTAAGTTTGGACAACGTTTGCAAAGCTTCTTCGTCAGGCGAATAAATTATGCGAATTTCTTCCGTCTTTTTAGGAGAGATGTTTAATAAAAACCTCGTGAAAAAATTTACTATATGAGTGGATGTTATAGGCTTCTCAGCTTCTATCAAGGGAAAGGGAAGTTGGGGTCTTATAAACATCTTTGCCCCGATTTCTGGGTTCTCACAAATGATAGCATCCATGTCTTTTTAATAGCAAATCCTGTTTTTGTGAGAAGTATATGCTATAATCTCTGCTTCAGTTATTTCAGAAATTGCTGGTTTATTAAGATAGAATCTTCCTCCGATATTTATGGGGATAGTAAAGGGTTTTTGTTCATCAGAAGTTATTGAATAACTCTGAATGATTGCTTTTATTGATCTTACGTCAATGATAGCCGCAATCGTCATAGAATCTACTTTTGCCCTTGGGACTTTTAATATAATTCTTGGTATCATGTGGTTTATCATGGAAACCCTAGTGCTACTAATGTGTACAGGAAAATGTAGACCATAACCCATTAAGCTAAATTTATCTTGCAAAAACATCTTTCTATATCGTATGACCTCTTCTCTGCTATGGTAGTCCCCCATAAAAGGTCCTATTGGCGTTAACTGCATAAAACCTTTAGGTGCTTCCGGAAAAGCGTACCCTATACCGATAATGTCCCAAAAACCCCTAAAGAAGCCGTTATTGAGAATTACCCGTGTCCCGAGGCTTTGTCCTAGCGAACATAATTTTATGAACAAAACTCTCACTTTTTCTCGACAAAGCTTCTTTCAACAAGGTTTTTCCATCCTTCGGATATGTTTAATAAACTTGTGCAAATTCTTTAATCCTCCACAAGGAAAGTGGTATCCTCTAAAAAATAGACGAAGGACTACTCTACCGCATACCTTTAGGTAAAAAAAAGTTCTAAATTTTTAAAAAAAATATTTTCTATGGCTGTTTTTTTGCCACTTCGAGGATTTCTTTCCAGTTTACATTATCTTCGATTAATTTTTTCCACGTTTCTATTTTTTCAGGTTCAAGATGGGCGTGCATTTTGCATTCATTAAGCTTTTCGACTGTAGTGTATGTGTCGTACGAAACAAGAATTACGGGTATCTTTTTCTCATCAGCTAAGCTTAATACTCGGGCTGGCGGAAAGAGATTGCCACTCAAAATCAAGCATGAAGTGTCTGTTTCTAGGGCGGATACCGCTATGTCTGCTCGGTCTCCTCCTGTTACTACTGCTTTTCTTATTGCTCTTCTAAAGTGTTTTAATGCTGCTTCTGGCCTCATGGCACCTATCAATATGTTTTCAATCATATTGTTTAGGTTTTCTTCTCCTGCTAAAACTTCTCCTTCTAAAACGTCTAAGATCGTTTTCACTGTTAGTGCTTTTAATTCCGGTTTTTCGGGGAGTATGCCGTAGACGTGTACGTTATTGGCTTCAAGGATGGGTATCATGAAATCTTTCGCCCGTTCAAAAGTTTCGCGTATAACGTTGTTTATGATAGCTCCTAAGACTTTATTACCGTATACTACGGTACAGTATTTTGCGTCTTGTATGACCTCGTCGACCGTTGTTAATCGGTCGTTATTTACAAGTAATATGGGGGCGTTTAGAACTACAGACAATTGAGGAGCGCTTAAGCCTATGAATTCGAAAAACGCCATGTTACGGCAGCCTTCGATAACTAGGAAATCATAGTTTTTACTAAGTCTTTCATAAGCTTTTGTAATTCTGTTCATGAGAGTTTTCTTTTCTTCGCTAACGTCTCCTTTCACTAAGTCAGCGGACCAATAAAGCCGGTCTGCTAGAATCGGGCTTATCAAGGTTTCATCTTCATCCATTTTAAGGATAGATTTTGCTATTTTTACATCCCTGTCCATTAAGTCTTTGGTTTTCATTTTCCACCCGACGGGTTTGAAATAACCGACATTTAATCCTTCTTCTTCAAACTTTAACGCTAAAGAAAGCGCTATTGGAGTTTTTCCAACTTCTTCTGTCCGGCCTGTGATTAATAATGCGTTAGCCAACTAGAAACATCTCCTAATTAAATCATTTTCTAATGGTTATTTTTACGTCTAAAGCTTGGCAACCTTTACCTTTTGGGTATACAAAGGCGGGATTACAATCAAACTCTAATATTTCATCTTTAAAGTCTGTTATTAATTGAGAAACTTTAAGAATTGTGTCAATAAGGGCGGGAATATCTGAGGGTTCTTCGCCCCTTACTCCCCGCAGAATTGAGTAGTATTTTGTCTCAAAAATCATTTTGTTTGCTTCATTTCGAGATATGGGGGCTAGTCTAAAAGATACGTCCTTCATGACTTCTGTGAATATTCCTCCTGCCCCAAACATTATCATTGGACCAAAAGTTGGGTCTTTTGTGGCCCCTATTATAACTTCACGACCCGTTGGTACAAGTTTTTGAATAACACAGCCATAGAGTCGTGCGTTGGGCATGCGTTTTCTTGTTTTATAGATTATTCTTTTGAAAGCTTTTTTGACTTCTTCAGCGTTTTTTAAACCGATTTCAACTCCGCCAATATCTGTTTTATGTAAAACTTCTGGGGATGCTACTTTTAACACTACGGGGTATCCCATTGCTGCGCTGAGGTCAACAGCTTCCTCGGGGTCACTCGCTAGTGAAGTTGGGGGGGCTTCGATTCCGTAGGCGCTAAGGGCGTATATTCCTTCAGAAACTAGGAGATTAACGCGATCTTCTTCCTTAACTTGGGAGAAAAGATTTTTAACAGCCTTTTTATCCACAGCAAACCGCGGGTAATCTTCTTCAGGAGAGACGTGTTTAAATTCTGCGTATTTTGTTAGACCGGCAAGGGCTTTAACCCCGCGCTCAGGGAAAGGAAAACAGGGTATTCCTGCTTTTTGTAATATTTCTACGCCCTCTTCTACTTTTTCACCGCCTATGAAAGCGGCAATTACTGGTTTTTTTAGGTAATTTTTCTTAATTTCTGCTATTTTTTCCGCTATTTTTGGAGTGTCTGTCATCGCTTGGGGTGTTAATATTATGAGGGCGGCATGAACGCTCTCATTTCGCAAGCAAACTTCTAAGGTTTGACTATATTCTTTACTAGTGGCGGTTCCAAGCATATCGACAGGGTTATGAAAGCCTGCTGCGGGGGGTAGGAATTTTCTAAGTTCTTGTGTGCTTTCTGATAGGGAAGCAAGCTTTAAACCGTTGCTGGCTACAGCATCTGTAGCGAGGATTCCTGGACCGCCTGCATTGGTGATTATAACCGTATTTTCTCCTTCGGGAGGAGACTGCATTGAAAAAGATTTTGCGAGATCGAAGAGTTCTTCCATAGAACTTGCCCTAATGGCTCCAACTTTCTGAAAGGCTAGATCATAGGCGCGGTCGCTTCCAGCAAGGGCTCCAGTATGGGAAGAAGCGGCCTTGGCTCCCTCAGAACTTTTACCAGATTTAACTATCAATATAGGCTTTTCGCTGCAAGCTTTTCGGGCTATATTAAGAAACTTTTCCCCGTCTCTTACATTCTCCATGTATACCAAGATAACGTCCGTATTTTCATCATGTCTTAAGGCTTCGATAAAGTCGGTTACTTCCAAGTCTGCCATATTGCCTACACTTATAATTTTTGAAAATCCTGTGTCTTCTTGATAGCTCCAGTCAATAATACCGGTTAGAAGAGCCCCTGATTGGGAGATAAAAGCTATATTACCTGGTTTTGGCATGCTTTCAGCAAAAGAAGCGTTGAAACTAATAGGACCGGTTGAAATTACCCCTAAACAGTTTGGACCCACTATTCGTATATCCGCCTTTTTTGCGGTTTCTAAAAGTAATTTTTCCGCTTTTGCGCCTTCAGGGCCGATTTCCTTGAAACCAGCGCTGATGATTATTGCACATCTAACGCCTGCTTCACCTGCTTCTTCCATTACAGTAGGCACGAACTTTGCGGGGATACAAACAACCATAAGATCGATATTATCATTCGATTCTTTGATGGAGGAAATGGCTTTTAAACCTAAAACATCTTCAGCTTTTGGATTAACGGGGCATAAATAGCCATTATAACCCGAATCAATTAGGTTTTTAAGGACTTCATGACCCACTTTTCCTGGGGTGCGACTTGCCCCGATGACCGCGATCCCATTGGGTTCAAAAAGTGGCTGAAACTCTGCCTCCAATAAAAAATCCCATCCTTTAGAAATGAACATGAAAACAAAGGGAAATTTGGCTTAAATATTATTACTGGCGTTTATTATTAAAGTTTAACTCTCCCTTAAAAACAAAAAAAGCTTGCTTAAAAGAATAAAAAGGAAAACAGGGAGACATAACTTACCTTTGTTACTTGTATGAAATAAGCTTATACTACGGGTATTTCTATGGGAGATTCTTTTTGAAGCGGTAGATTTTGGTCGGTATGCTTTTCTTCTTCTTTTCTTTGGTTAAGGTTTATATTTTCTTTTTCTGCCTCTTCTGCTAGGGCTTTCATTCGTAAAAATAGTTTACTTCCTTCTGATTCTCCTGAGGTTAATTCGCGTTTTATTTCTATTCCAGCAGCTGTTATTGATATTCCATAAGCGCTTTCTAGGTTTTTAAGCACTCTGTTGGGAGAGGGATCAAAATTGTTTGGAGTTGAAGGGGAGGATGGAAGAAAGTTGAGGCTAGTTTCCTCTTCTATTGTTATCACTTTTTTTCTCCTTTGGTTTATGAAATGATGCATGCTTTTTTGACCGGGTACAAGAAAGCTGATTTCTCCATTGGACTGAATAAATGCATAGAGGGCAGTTCTTGCGGCGTTGCTTTTCGCGAATCTTGTTTCACCATGCCATTTTTTTGCTAGTTCTTCGAATTTTCTCGCCATCTCCCCCGCGAGAGTCACTGTAACTCTGATACGTTTTTCACCATTTTTGCCATTGTTTAGGCGAGGTTTTTTGTTTTTTTCCACTTTTAATCGATCTCCCTTTAGATAGACATGATGATTTTTATGGAGGTTTTGAGAGTAAGTATGGGAAAAATGAGACTACTGTCTCTTGGTTAGAATTGAAAGGCTATATTTTATATGTGGGAAGGGAGAGGCATGTGAAAATCATGTAAAAGCTTTATCCGCCATCTTCTGTTAGGGAAGTTGTAAATTTTTTTTAAAAGTTAAGAGAACAAGAGAAAGGAAATAAATAATATTAGGCTGCTAATTCACCTTTTTTGATAAAAATGAGAATAATAACCATTTATTTTTTTGATTTTTGTATTTTGAAAACTAATAAAAACGAAAAGTTCATTAGCAATTAGTTGAAGTTAAATGCTATTAATGGATTGGTTATTTAATTTAGAGCATTAAAAGTTTTCAAAGTAATCATTTTGTTTATATTTTTTGTTCATTTAGATGGGCGTTGATGGATTATGGCGAGAACAGAAGTAGTTGAAGCGTTGGTTACTGCTGGTAAGGCTAGTGGGGGGCCTCCTCTGGGTCCTGCTTTGGGTCCTACGGGAGTAAATGTGACGCAGGTTGTTGATGCGATAAATAAGGAAACGAAAGGTTTTGCAGGATTAAAAGTCCCGGTCAAGGTAGAAGTTAACTTGGATGATAAGTCGTTTAAAATTGAGGTTGGTACTCCGCCTACCTCTGCCTTGATTCTTAGCGAATTGTCTTTGGGAGGAGATGTTAAGGGTTCAGGTAATGCAGGCAAAGAAATTGCTGGTGATATTAGCTTTGGACAAGTTGTTATAATCGCTAAATCGAAAAATAAGGATATGTTAGCGATCAATTTAAAAGGTGCGGTTAAAGAAGTTCTGGGTACTTGTGTTAGTATTGGTGTAACTGTGGAAGGAAAAGATCCGCGAGAAGTTCAGAAAACGATTGATGAAGGAATGATTGATGAGATGTTAACTTAAAATCTTAGGATATTAGCGATAATTCTTCCCTTATCGTTTATAAAAGGGAGAAATTTTTGTTTTAGCTGTTTAAATATTTAGTAGTATGTGATTTTTGGTAGCTGTTTTATAGGAAAAGAAGGGTTATTTATGGTGGATGTTAAAGAACTCACTGAGACGGTTAAGAAGGCTGTTGAAGCCGCTCCTAAGAGAGATTTTCTTGAATCGGTTGATGTCGCCATCAATTTAAAGGATGTAGATTTGAAAGATACAAGTAAGCGTTTTAACATAGAGGTTTTATTGCCTAACCCGCCAGGGAAGGAGGTTAAGATAGGTGCCGTAGCGGATCCTAGTTTAGAAGTTGCCACTAAAAAGGCGGGATTTAATACAGTACTTACGAAAGATGATGTTGAAAAACTTGTTTCTAACCCGAAACAGGCAAAAAAAATTGCTCGTGAGAATGATTTTTTCATCGCAAGTCCGTCATTAATGCCTTTTATTGGGCGTTCTCTTGGCAAGTTTTTGGGTCCTAGAGGGAAAATGCCTAAACCGGTACCTCCAACCACTGATGTAGAAGCGCTTTTAGACCAATATAAACGAACAGTGAGGTTGAGGCTGAGAGATACTCTCGTTTTAAATGCGAGGGTTGGAACAGTTGACATGGATCCCGCAAAAATTGCAGAGAACATAATGATAGTTATAGAAGCCTTGGAAAGAAAACTTGAACACGGAATGAATAATATTAAGGCAATCATTGTTAAAACTACGATGGGTTCCCCAACAAAAATTGATTTAAAAACCTAAATTACAAAAACAAACAAATGATAGGGATAAGAAAGTTTTCTATCAAGTTTACCCCTGATTAGTGGTGAACAATTATGTCGATATCTGAGGTTGAAAGGGTTATAATGCGACCGCGAAGAAAAGTTTCTGAAGCTAAATTGAAAGCGGTAGAGGAGATATGCCAGCTTATTAAAAACCATAAAATTGTGGGTTTAGTCAGGATGACCGGCATACCTGCTCGCATAGTGCAAAAAATGCGGGCGAGCTTGCGGGGAAAAGCTACCATAAAAATGGTTAAGAAGAACCTTTTAGAGATATCGCTTCGCAAGCTTTCTAAAGAAAAACCTAACATCACTGAGCTTATGAAATATTATTCTGTCGGTAATTATGCGCTGATTTTGACGGATGGGGATGTTTTTTATTTGGCGAAATTTTTGGAGGAGAATAAAATGCCTGCCCCTGCAAAAGTTGGGCAAATAGCGCCGAAAGATGTTACTATTCCTGAACAAAACACAGGACTTCCACCTGGCCCTATAATTGGGGAGTTTTCAGCGGTAGCTTTGCCTACCAGAATAGTGAAAGGCCAAATTGCTATTTTAAGAGATACTGTGATAATACAAAAGGGGGAGAAGATAGCAAGGCACAAAGTTGTTGTCCTTGCAAGGTTAGGGATTTTGCCTTTTGAGACAGGGTTAACAATAGAAGCGGCTTATGATGATGGGGTTATATTTACTGAAAAACATTTGATGATGGACGTTTTAGGCCTTTTAAGTGAAGCTTGTACCCAATCACAGAGTTTAGCAATAGTGACAAACGTAGTTACACCCACAACTTTGCTCCCACTTCTTGCGAAAGCTCAGAGCCAAATTGAAGCGCTGAAACAAGTGATAATAGCGAGAAAGCCGGAAGCCTTGATACAGATAACCGCTCCAATGCTCCTATTAAAGGGGCAAAATCAAGCATTAGCTTTGGCGACTGAAGCAAACATGGTTACCGAAGTTAACGCGCAACTAATCCTTCTAAAAGCCAAAAATCAGGCAGGAGCATTGCTTAAAAAGATCACCGAAATAAATCCTGACATTCTTCCAGAAAGCTTAGAGAAAACCATCAAAGAAAAAGAAAAAAAGGTTGAAAAGAAAGAAGTAGGAGAGTTTCCTTAAAGGGCAAGCTGACGGATTGTTACAGGAGTGCTTTGAGAGAACGAAAGGTGCGGGAGATTGCTGATATTATATTGTAAACTTCTAAGACGACAATAAAAAAGAAGTATGACGGATTTCAGAGAAGAATCCGGCGGATGACTGTTTATCTTGTGAATAAATTCATAAGCTTTCTTAGCGACATTAGTGCAATGTTTTTATAGTATTAGAAAATGATTTGAAAAGACAAAGATTTTTAACTTTTGATTGTTTGCATATAGAGTATTATCCTAGTTTCGTGATACTGTTTTAAAAAAAGAGACTGGAGGTAAGTTTGAAATGGAGTCGATTCATGCCTCATTATTGCTCCACAGTTTGGGAAAAGAGATTACAGAAGAGAATCTTGCAAAGCTTATTGAGGCTGCTGGTGGCACCGTGGATGCCGCACAGTTGAAAGCAATAGTTGAAACACTGAAAAGCATAAAAATTGAAGAAGTGATAGCGTCAGCAGGTACGGTAGCGCCAACAGTAGCGCCAGCTACAGCTGCTCCAGCCGTTGAGGAAGAAAAACCAAAGAAAAAAGAGAAGAAGAAAGAGGAAAAGAAAGAAGAACCAGAAGAGGAAGAAGCAGCAGAAGAAGAAGCAGGTCTAGCGAGCTTGTTTGGCTAAAGTCACAAACGCTTTTCTTTCATTATACAGAGGGTGTAAAAACACCTTTATTTTCTTATTATTTTATTTTCTTTTTATTTAATAAAGGGAGTTTAAAGTAGATTTTGGGAGGAATTTGGGAGAACATGGTTGATAACAGTTATTTTTAAAGGTTTTTAGGGATATGTTTTCCTTTAATGTTTTTTGGGTCTGTGTTGCCATGGTGGATCCGTTTAGGGAAATAGTTGAGGATGTACGGTATCTTCTTAATAGGGAATACCCTAGGGAAAGGGTTGTTAATTTTGTCGGAGACCGGTATTCTTTATCTGTAAATGATCGTAACTTGCTTCGGAGAGCGGTTTATTCCCAATCTGAGATCGAAACTACGAAGAAAAGACTTGTGCCGATAGAAGCGATTAATGGGATGTTTTTAACAGTTGACGGCTATTGTGTTTTGATTACCGTGGAAAGTGCTTTGACAAATAGACCCATTTTTCTTTGCGATGATGGGGTAGTGCGTGATATAAGCGGTGTCTTCGGAAAATATAAACAGACCAAAAAAACAGATGAAGCGTTAGAATTGTTTCTAAAAACGATAAAGGCATGTTCACCAAAAAAGATTCACATATATTATGATAGTCCGGTGTCTAAGAGCGGGGAATTAGCGGCAAAAACTAGAACAATGCTTGAAAAATATGGGTTAAGGGGAGAAGCAAAAGCTGTTAAATCACCGGATTTTGAAGTGTTAAAAGGTGAGATAGTGGCTACGAGTGATTTCCCCGTTATAAAAAAGGCAAAAAAAGTTGTCGATATCGCAGCATTCATAGCAAAAAAAATCGGAGCAAAAATACAAAAGATGCCTTAACCCATATTTTTATGTATTTCGAGAAGTTTAATTGGAAAAACAGTTATAAACAAGATGATCACTAAAAATTAGTCGTTATATAAAATAATAATAGGATAGTGACTGGCATATTGGTGTAAAGTAAGGGCCCGTAGCTCAGTTTGGAAAGAGCACCAGCCTTCTAAACATCGTTTTAAAACGATCTTGATCATAGTTGATTTCTGAGTTTTCGTGATGAAAGCTGGTGGTCGCGGGTTCAAATCCCGTCGGGCCCGCCATTTTTACTTTTATGCTTTTACATGGTGTTTATTTTGTTTTTAGGTGTTCATATCCTTGTGGTTTTATCGTGATCTTTTTTTCTCCTTTTTTAAGGAAGATATTTTTTTCAGGTATTGCTTTTCCTATAGGAGTTAGGATTTCTCCTGATTTTTCAGCGATTTTTATCGCTTTTTCTAATCGTTCTTTTGGAACTGTTAAAACGAGTTCAAATTCCTCTCCCCCGTATAATGCTAGTTCGTAGGGATCTATGTGGTTTTTTTTAGCGAAAATGAAAACCTCTTTTGGAATTATGGTCTCAAGGTTTGTGATTTCAAACCCTATTTGGCTTGCTTTGGAAAGTTCGTGGATAGACCATGCTAGTCCATCACTACTATCGATGCATGCAGAAACTGTTCCTGATTCTGCTAACATTAATCCTAGTTTTGGCCGGATTTTTGGGGAGAAAACAGCGTTGATAAATGTTTCCTGGAGAGATTTTGGGGTTTCTGCATTTTCTAGGATGATTTTGAACCCTGCTCCGGTTAGGCCGAAGGGTCCTGTAACGCAGAGGATATCGCCTACTTTTGCCCCATCTCTTTTTATGAGAGCTTTTTCCGCTATTCCGATGGCTGTTCCTGAAATGATGAGGTCAGAGGCAGTATTAAGATCTCCTCCAACGTACTTAACCCCGTATTTTTCAGATGTTTGGCTTATTCCACGAATTATTTCGAGAAACTCCTCTACCTCGTATTCTGGAGGTATTCCAAAGGCTGCTAAAAGGAGTTTCGGGGTGGCACCTTTTGCCACTATATCGCTTAAACACATAACGACAAGTCTTTGACCTATTTGGAAAGGACTCATTTCTTTTGGGACATCGGTTTTTTTAACTAGCATGTCCGTATTAATAACCACCATTTTGCCAGCTATTTTAAAGGCCGAAGCATCATCACCAAAACCCAACACCCCGTTATCTGCAACAAACTTTTGAAGGATTTCGATCAGTTTACGTTCACCTAAATCATCAACACGGACACACAAAAATAAAACGCTCCTCCTTCAAACCAAGAATGAAATTAGGAAGTTTGAAATTAGAAAATATAAAAATATAATATGAATATTAGCATAAATGTTTTTGTAAAATCAAATAATCAAAGATTGGAATAAAATTTTAAGGTTGTTTTCAATGAAATTAGGTCGTATTTCTCTTTTGAGAATAGAAAAGGGTGAACCAGCCGATATTGATCTTTTAAATTATGTTAAGGAAAATTTGGAAAAGAGGTTTCATCTTCCTTGCGAGATTGCTGATTCTGTAGTTGAAGTACCAGTTTCTGCCTATAATCCTAAAAGGAAACAGTATGAGGGAGAAATATTTCTTAAAATCATTAGAGGCTATAGCAGGCAAAAAAAGCGTATTACTCTAGGCGTGACAAAGGTTGATCTTTATACGGATCCTCTTAATTTTATCTTCGGCTTAGCGCAATGTCCTGGAAACAGTGCTGTTATCAGTTTATGCCGTCTTTATCCTTCATTCTATTTTTTGCCTTATGATGAAGATTTGTTTAGGAGACGTACTTTAACAGAGGCAGTCCATGAGCTAGGACATTGTATGGGGTTAAGACACTGTAAGTTGCGTAGATGTGCTATGGCCTTTTCTAATTCGATAGAAGATACGGACTACAAACAACCGGATTTTTGTGATAATTGCAGGAAAAAACTCGATAGAATTATGGAGTGATGAAATTGTCTGATGGTTCTTCGGAAGATAGACCTCTAGAGGAGAAAGAGAAAACTTTCAAGCTATCCCTGAAAACTTTTCTTTATTTTTGTATTCCAATAGTTTTTGTCGTGATTATTGCAGCGATTTTATCCTTTATTAGTGATGAAGTTTATGGAAAGGAACTAAGTGCTGTACCAGTCGAAGAGGAGGAAGGAGAGGAAATCACATCTGCCACGATAAACGCGGTATTTTATGTCTCTTTAGCTTTAGTAGGAGCTACTTTTGTTTACTTTTTATTGAAGTATGGTGTTGCAAGCATTTTTCGCGTGTTTTTAGGAATCGTTGTTGGTATGTCTTGCTTTTTAACATTTCTTTATTTTATCGGAGCTGTTTTTGAATATGTTGATTTATGGAACGATTTTATCGCCTTAATCTTGATTTTAATCGCTTTTATAATAACAGGCGTAGTTATAACTGCTTTTGTTTCGCAAAAACTATCACAGAAAGTCAGGAACACAGCAATACTTGGTTTTTCTATTCTGCTCGGTGCTTTTCTTGGTGTAGCAATACCTTTATGGTCCGCAGTACTGATACTTTTGGGGCTCTCCTTTTACGACATTTATTCAGTGTTTAGGGGTCCTATAAAGCGAATTGTAGAGTTAACGGCCGAAGAAGGGGAAAAAGAGGAAAAGGGCGATATACCAATGCTTGTTTTTACAACCTCTGAAATCGATCTTGGGATCGGAGATCTCACCTTTTATGCTATGCTAGTCGCTGAATCGATTATCATAGAACCCTTCCCCTATACAACCATAAGCGCTATAATAGGAATAATAATAGGCTCAATAATCACCCTAAAAATATTAGAAAAAAAGGGATTGTTACCCGGTTTACCTCTACCGATTTTGTGTGGATTAGGTTTAATTCTATTAACAACAATGGTATTTTAATTCCACTATATCAAACTTCAATAACTGGGACCTTCACCCTACTAAGAATAACTTCCGCCTCTTCTGGAGTTACTTTCAACGTATAAAGCATACGCTTTGTTCTTAACTTTAATTTCACTATATCGCCTTTTCTTTTTACCCTGCATTCAGTTGCCCTTTCCATTATTTCCATAAATTCGTCAGGATCAAACAGTTCTCTAGGCATTCTAAACCACCGAAAAAAACCTAAAATAGGAAATCAGGAAAGTGGTGGGCGAGCCCGGATTCGAACCGGGGACCACGCGGCATGACACTACTGCCACGTCAGGGCAGTATCATTCGACCGTTTCTTTAAGATAACGTTAACCGGGCTGCCCGCCCAAGCAGTAGATTAACCGTCCGGGCTCTAGACCACTCGCCCGCCCAAAAAGCTTTTGCATCAATAGTTATTAATTTTTTTGTTTTTTAAGGGTTCCTCTTTCTATTTTATTTTAAAATGATTAAATGGCATTGGAGGGCCCGAGGGGAATAATTCCCCCCTGAGGCTGGATATCATAGTGGACCCGGCGGGATTTGAATTCGCGGACATGGCTGATGTAACGGCGTTTTCAGCCAGCCACCCGCGGCCTCCCGCATTTCGGGTTGTTTTTTATTACTTGCCAAGCGGGCGCTCTTCCAGTCTGAGCTACGGGCCCGTACATTAGTTTTCCAATTAATTGGTAAAGAGTAGGTTTTTCATTATTTTTAATGTTTATGTTTTTTAGTTTTAAGTTTAATTTTAGAGTGAGTTTATTTTTGTGGGTTTATTGTTTTGGAGAAACTGCGAGCTGATAGGGAGAGGATAGGGTGATTTTTTTGATGAGGGGTTTTATTTTTTTATGGGGTGTATTGGCTAGTGTGCATTTGGTCTTATGAAGTTATACTTTCTGATCTTACTGCTTTTGCCGTAGCCACAACTTGCGCATCTCTTTTTTCTTACATGGTAGGCTCTTTTGCCGCATCTGCGACATTTGATATGTACTTTTTTTCCTTGTCTTTTTCCGAAGGATGGCGTGCCTTTTCCCATTTTAGTCCCTCAATGTTCCTGTTTCTTAGTTTATTGTTGTTTTCTTATTTTGTTTAGTTTTGATAAGGGAGAAATATCTTTTTTACAATTTTTGTTTGTTGTTTAATGGTGGAGGGCTTACTAGTATGACGTTGTCCCCGCGAACTATTGTTCTACCAAGCTCCTTGGAGCCGTTTTCTAGAAGCTCCTCTGCTTTTTCTATTATGAGGTTTAAGTGAGAGTCGTAGGCTTCTAATGTGCCTCTTAAACTCCGGTTGCCTTTTAGGCGAACTAATATCTTCCCTCCGACACTTCTCTCTAAGAGACTTAGTGGTTTGTTAATTTCGCTCATTTTTTTAAGCTCCAACGTTTCAAGTTGGTATAATTTTTGTTTTGCATCTTAATAGCTAAAAACCTTATAAAAACATTGCTTTTACTTTTATAATCGGAGTGATAAAAATTTTATTATGCAATAGACAAGCATTTCTATAGGGATTTATCTGCAGAAGTCTCTTTGTGAAAGTGCGAGTTAGTTTATTTCCAACCTTCATATTTATAATAGATCGAGGGGTTTGTGCAAATGTCGGTTAAAGATTTGAAAAAGGCGAGGCATGCTGTTTCTTCAAAAGGGCTAAAAATTTTACGTAAGAGAATAAAAGAACTTTACCCTAAAGAAGATGTTGAAGGTCTTATTCCTAAGGGTGTTTTAGTTGAAAAAATTCACTTAGGAAGGGGAGACCAAGAAGTTTTTGTTGTGAGGCAGAAAGTTCGTTTTTTTAACTTTTCTGGCGATGTTTTTCCTTCGATATATGCGCTTTTAGACGGGTGGGGTAAGTCGTTGCCAAGGGTTGTTGTGGATATGGGGGCTGTTCCGCATGTTGTAAATGGGGCGGATGTAATGGCTCCGGGAGTGGTTAGGATAGAGGGAGAGTTTATGGAAGGTAGTTTGGTGGTTGTTGTTGATGAGAATCATGGGCAGCCTTTAGCGGTTGGTACTAGTGTGTTTTCTGCGGAAATCATCGAGAAAATGGTGAAAAATAAGGATAAAGGTAGGGTTGTGATTATTTTGCATCATACGGGGGATTTGTTTTTTAAAACCACTTGTTAAAAGCTTTCTACTCGAGTTCACCGTTTCGAAGGTGTATTTCACTTTAATCTTATGCTTTCTAGGTTTTCAGGTGCCATAGCTTCGCTTCTCCGTAACACTTTTTTGATAGCGTTGGCCAAGGATACACATTTGCTTGGTTCTCCGTGGACACATATTACTCTTTCAGGGCTTGGATTTACTGTGCGTATGTATCTTAGGGTAGTTTTTCTATCACTGTGACCTGAGAAGCCTTCTATGGTGTGAACTTCCATCTCTACGCGAGCTGCGTAGGTTTTCGCGTTTTCTCGTCTTAAAGGTATTTCTTTTATGCCTTTTTGGATCTTTCTTCCCAGCGTCATTTCGGCTTGGTATGACACGAATACTATGGAGTTTCGCGGATCTTCACATAATAGTTTAAAGTATTCGACACTTGGACCGCCTGTAAGCATGCCGCTTGTAGCCATGATTATTGCTGGTTCTCCTTCGGTTATATCTTGTCTTGCGTGGACATCTGAAACTTGAACGAAATATTCTGCTAGGAAGGGGTTTATGTCAGATCTGAAGATACGGTCTCTTAAATCCCTTGAAAGATATTCTGGATGTGTTGTGTGTATCGCAGTAGCTTCCCCGATCATTCCATCAATATAAACGGGGCATTCCACCATTTCTCCTCTTCGCATATAGTCTGCTATAACTACCATAAGCTCTTGAGCACGCCCTACAGCGAGCACGGGCATTAAAACCCTTCCTCCCCTCGTTATTGTTTGATTAACGATGTTTACTAACTGTTTTTCTGAATCTCTTCTTGGGGGTTGGTTGTCTTTTGGTCCTCCATAAGTGCTTTCTATTATGAGGGCTTCTAACCTTGGAAATTCTATTGTTGCAGGATCTAAAAGCCTGCTTCTTAGGTATTTGTAGTCATGGAGAAATGCTAAGTTGTAAAGTCCATCCCCTACGTGAAGATGAGCTATCGCCGAACCTAAAATGTGACCCGCGTTATGAAAGGTTAAGCGCATATCTGGCGCAACATCGGTTACTTTACCATATTCCAGGGGTACTGTGTGAAGTAAACTTTTTTTGATCTCTCTAGGGGTATAAGGAAGCAGTTTCCCTTCCCTTTGCGCCACACTGACATAGTCTGTTTGCAGTAAGTATGCTAAGTGCATTGTAGGATAAGTACAATAAACTGGCCCTTCATACCCGTATTTATAAAGGAAAGGTACAAACCCGCAATGATCTAAGTGGGCGTGGGTTACTATCACTGCATCAAGCTCTTCTATATTAAACTCTGGCGCATCAAGGCGAGGAAAACAGGTAGATGGAAGGGAGGAGCCGACATTTACGCCGCAATCGATGAGTACTGAACTTTCTTTTGTTTGAAGTAGTAACGCGCTTCTACCTACTTCCCTGCAACCGCCTAAAGCTATCAATCTTATCCATCCGTTCTCTGAAATCGGCGTCCTATGAATACGTCGACCTATTCTGCCCAAAATGTTTTTCCTTGTTTCACTTTCAGCCCGAAAGAAGTGTCTGGTGGATAACACCACTTTTGATGTTATAGGCGGACTTCTAACTATGCGAGGGCGCCAATAAGTCTCTTCGATTATCTGTTTCAAAGTTTTTCCGTGCCTTCCTATGACTAAACCTGGTTTTTCTGCCTCAATTATTACTTCGCCCATATTTGGATCAAAGTTTATGTTGGTGATGCCTCCTTCTTCTGGAACTATTTTCTTTATTAGTTCTGTAGTGTCTTCTTCATCTTTCCTTATACGGGGATCAGGCCTTGTAACTATTCTTTTCCGTAAAGTACGTACAAGGTTTTTAATGATCCCCTTATCATCTACCAAAAGCTCGACGTCGGACGTATAAACGCAGATGTTAGGACCTTCAAGCTCGATGTTTGTGATTTCTATGGGCGCTAACTTCTGAGCAATAACCTTACTTAATTCCCTTAGAACTTCCTGGGCATTCATCTAAATTCCCCTTTTATACGACTCTTAGCCTATGAGGACTATACTAATAGAGACTAGCTGAAACTCCCTTGACATGCTTAAGTAAAAACACAATAAGGGCATTTAAAAAATAAAAAAATAATAAACCCTTTTAGAGATTTTAAAAGAATAATAGGTGAGTTAGAAATTAGAGATATTATACATGTATTCTTAATTCGAAGCGGTTTAAAATGTTTTACGTTTCCCTTAATTTTTTACTTCGATTTCTTTTTAATAAATTTCTTTATTATTTTTTCAATATCTTCCTTGCTTAATTCCTGATATCCTTCTTCTCTAGTTATTTTTACAGCGTTAAAGCCATCGCCCGAAGCAGAATCTCTATTCATCGCGGCGTTTACAGCTCTTATGAGTATAGGTAATGCTTCTTCCACTGTTATGTCTTCATGATAGTTCTCTTCGAGTATAGCATAAGCTATAGCTGAACCTGAACCTGTGCAAATATAATCTTCTCTAATTATTGACCCGAAAAAGTCTAAATTGAAGGCATGAGAACCTTCGTCATCTACTCCTGCTACAATTGTTTGGATATAATAAGGGAAAAATCTTGAACTAAACAAAATGTTGGCCATGAGGTTTGATGCCGCTTTTACAGGCATAGACCTCTCATACTCGATCTCGAACAATGCCGCTTCTGCTCTTATTACATCCATGATAGATTGAGCGTCTGCTACCCTTCCCGCCATCGTTGAAGCCAAATGATTTCCAATTTTGTATATCTTATTGACAGTTTTTGAGGCGATAAATGATCCTGAAGTAGCGCGTTTATCCGTGGCTAAAACAACACCATCCTTGCAAACGATTCCGGTAGTTGTTGTGCCATGAAAGGCTTTTTTTAACGCTTCTTCATGCATTTTTTCAAACTCTTTAGACATAGGTTCGGGGCCTATTTTTTTAACGTTGATTAATCTTTTAATAAAAGCGTTATCAAGAATGTATGTCAAAATAATCAAACCCTCTTCTTATTACCTAAAATTTATTATCGTTCTTATAAGTTATAGTGGCAATTTGCCGTTAACAATTTTTTGAAAGGTTTAAGAAAAGTAAATTAATAAAAAGTTTTACATACTAACTGATTACTAAACTCACTTATGCATTTTTAAGCTTTGCCTTTCCAAAGGCGTATTTTTTTTAATGGTTGAAAGGTGTTTAATAAAATGATTCAAAAAAAACAGGTTTTTCGCATACATCGGATAGAGCTTCCAAGGCAGATAATTGTGGGAGAAGGAGTGATTTCTTTAACAGGTGAGATCTCAAAGGAACTTGGTTTTTCAGATTCTGCAGCGATCGTCACCGGACCAAATGTTGTTAAGGTAGCAAGAATGGTTGAAGAATCTCTTCA
>JAEOSI010000166.1 GCA_016840425.1 Candidatus Wukongarchaeum yapensis | reverse complement strand
CTCTTTCTAAGAAGTTTTATTCTATCTTTCTCAGAAGAATTTGCAAAAGAATATGAAAAGAGTATTAGAGAAGAAAAGATTGAGGATCAATTTTAACTTATGAAAACGGAATTTTCACCATAGCGTATTATAAACTAAGGCTATTGCAGTAATATCTGCCGCAAATATTAATCCACAAAAAGCTGCTATTTCAAATGAGTAATCCGTCTCGTGATGTTGTATCGCGAGGGCAAAAATAATGGTTGCGAAAATTAGCCAAAGTGCGCCAAACATCGCTAACCATTTTGAAACTTCTTTTATTTTGCTCATATTTTGCTCCACCACTACTATCTTGTATAGTGTGTGGAAATATTTTTCATATCTTATACTGATATCTTAATACTATTTATCGATTTTTTTCATGTTTCGTATATCTTTTTAAAGATAGTACTTTAAATATCTTATTTAAATCAAATAAAGTGTCTTAAAAAGAGAGATAATAAAGAAGTTATGAGTCTTCAGTGGAGGAATCTTCTTGATTCAAAAATCTTAGCTTTCTAAAACCTTGAATAGTTGCTTTTCTAATCTCTTTACTTAGATCGTCTAATCTCAGGTTATAACGTTGGTTTCAGAAAAGTTTTATAAAAAAGAATAAGGGATGTATATCTGAGATTAATATTATTTTAAAATTAAAAAAAGAGTGATGAATAATAAATTTGGAAATTTATTAAGGAATAAAGGCTGTTAAAAACCTTTAAAAAGCAGAAAAATAACTTTTTTAAAAAGAATGAGAAAAATATTTAGTTAAAAGTTTGAGTATGTTTTTAATCTATAGCGGAAAGCTTCATGAGGAAAGTTTCGTTAAGTGATCTGATAAGGGTGTGTAGGGGTTAAAATAAGGAGAAGAAACGTGTTTTTTTCTATTTGGTTTTTTTCTAATACTTACACACTAAAAGGTTGATTAAAATGCCTTCTGCGGATTTTGTGATAACTTCTGTCGGTACAATTAACATGGACTGGATAGCAAAAGTTCCGGTTATCCCTGTTTCTGACGCTGAAACCACTATTCTTGAGCTTATCTTCAGGTTTGGAGGAGCGGCAGCAAACTTTTCAGTATCTTGTACACGTCTTGGATATACAGCAAGGCTTGTTGGTTGTGTAGGAGACGATGAAGAAGGACAAACAATACTAAAAGAACTCTCAACAGAGGGCGTAGTACTACGCGATGTAAAAATAATTGAAGGAGAAACTACAGGTTTCACGATAATTACCGTGGATCCAAAAGGTGAAAGAGCGGTTCTCATGCATAAAGGTGCAAACCAATACTTAGAGAATTATATAGATGAGGTGGATTTTAAGGGATCGAATATAATATATGTTGCAGGAACACCTTTTCCCCTCGTAAAAAAACTTTGGACTATAGCAAGCGATGTTGATGCTATATTTGCATACAATGCAGGGGCAGAGTTAAGCGATAGCAAGCTAACTCTTACAGAGATTGTTGAAACGATCAACCGCATAGGTAAACCAGACGTACTGTTCATAAGCAGTAGGGCCTATGAACGGTTAACGAAGGAAAAACCTACGGAAGGTTTCATTGCTACACGTATGAAGGAGATAGTGGATGGAAAAGATATCATAGTGGTGGTTACCATGGGAGCAGCGGGGGCGGTCATAGTGTCAAAGGATCAGATTTTGAAGGCAGAAGCTTTTGAAGTTAACGCGGTGGACTCTACGGGAGCGGGTGATGCTTTTGCAGCAGGATTCTTAACAAGGATAGCACAAGGAAAAAATTTGGAAGAAGCAGGCATATTTGCATCAGCAGTTTCCGCAATAAAGTGCACAATACCAGGGGCACAGGAAGGATTACCCACCTCAGAGGAAGTAGAAGAATTCCTAGAAGAAAGAAGAAAAGAAAATACAAAAAAGGGGAAATAAAGCTAATTTTTGGGGCATATAGTGCCAAAATATGTCTTAGATGAACTGAGAACAAAAATGCTGCAAGAAGCCTTTGAAAAAGTTTAAACTGCAGTAATTGGCTGGAAAGAGATAACAAAACCTAAAGGGAAAAAATCGCCCAATTTATGCGTAAAAAGGCATAAACCTGGAAAAAACCAAAGAAATATGAAAATAATTAATTAAAAACAACAAATAATTAAGCTAAACAACTTCAATAAAAAGTATAAAAGGAGGGCGATTTATTGGAGTGATATATTATTCTTTTATCACTTTTTTAGTTCGGCTCTTCTTTGGGGTGTGAAGTAGGTTACGATCACTACAGCAACAGCAATAACGCCAATTATGCTCGCGATAGTAGAAGTTTCTTTATACCATACTTTCTCTGCTTCCTTTTCTTCAGAAGCTCTTATTTCACCTGCTACATTTGCCATATAAAGAGCTGCTTCTAAATTTCTCTGACAAGTAGTATTGATCAAATCTTCCGGAGGGTTAAAATAGTCCCAAATATACGCTTCAAAATCAGGAAGCAAAAGCGTCGACTTATCACAATAAGCCTCTATGGTGAATGCGATTATGCTTTTGTTATGATACATCCAATCAATAGCAGTACCACTTGCCAGATAAAAATAAGAAGCTTGTTGGCAATAATAACCTGTCATGCTCTCGATCGTCTTCCCAATCTCAGTAAAAAAGCCTATATCAGGGGGAGGGGGGTATAAACTTCGCGTATATCCCCAAGGATATATCACCAATTCCGCGCCACTATGATAGTTTACGGCAATAACAAAATTATGAGAAAGGACAAAATCTCGGATAGCTCGAGTTTCAGGCTCGCTAAAAGGTGCAGTACCACGGTAAATATCCGAACTTTCATCATCACTTGATCCTGCTTGACCCCACTGATAGGCATAATTCCTATTTATGTCTACACCATAAGGTGGCCTCGAGTTTTTCCTCCACCCCGGCTCACCCTTCTCAATATAATCTGCAACCCCATCAGGATTAACCATAGGAATAAAACACAAAACGCTATTGTTCAATATCTCTGTGATTGTAGCGTTAACTCCATAATTAAAAACAACATAATCCATAATATATAGGATAATTTCTGTGCTTATAAGCTCCCTCGCATGATGCGCTCCAGTATACAAAATCTCAAACTTCCCTTCTAACCCTGAGGATTCGTTAGTTATCCTCACAGCCAAAATCGTTCGATTATTATAACTTAAACCAATACCCACTAACTCTACTAGTTCAGCATGAGAAGAATTAAGATCCTTTAAAATATCAACTGTCTCCTCATACGTATGATATGCCCCCAAGTCTCCAGCTCTTGGATAGTGAGAATCTGGAGCAATAACCATTCTTTCCGAACTAAGAAACTCAAAAGAAAAATCAAACTTTTTACTTCCAAGCACATCATTATCATGATCAGGGACCCAACTTGTTTTTCCGCCTTCTCCCATATCCTCCGATAAAGATAAGGCGTGATTAGAAGAAATTTTTCTAACACTAACAATGAAAGAAAAAGAACATAACAATATCAAAGTAGTCAAAGTCAAGAAAAGAAAAACAGTTAAATGAACTTTCCATATCTTTCTATTTTTCATAAACAAAACCCTTTTTTATTTAATTTTCCAAAATAGAGGGATCTTAAGGTATTTTAGGTTTTAAAACCGTTATTTGATTATTTTTTATGAGATATTATCGAGATATGGTATCAATAATACTCTTTCTTTTATTTATAACTCGTGGACTTATGATAGTCTAAGAAAAGAGGAGACAAAAGAGGAGATGTCTGATGGATACTTTTAATTTTGAGCAGGCTAAAAGGCAGGGGATAGACCTAGTTTCTCAGGATCGCTATGATGCTTATGTTGTCGATGAAGATTTGAGAAAGTTAACTAATGAGATTTCAACGAGGATTTTGGTTATGGGTTGTGGTGGCGGCGGTAATAATGCGATTTCAAGGCTGATGAATGAAGGTATTCAAGGCGCTATAACTGTCGCCGTAAACACCGATGCGCAGCAACTTTATATTACTAAGGCTCACAAGAAGGTTTTAATAGGTAGAACGTTGACGAGGGGGCGGGGCGCTGGCGATCAGCCCCAATTAGGAAAAGCTGCCGCTCAGGAGAATGAAGATGCTTTAAAAGAAGTTTTAGAAGGGGCTGACATGGTTTTTGTCACTTGTGGGCTTGGTGGTGGTACGGGTTCTGGAGCTGCTCCTGTGATTGCTGAGCTTGCTAAAGAGGCGGGAGCATTAACGGTTTCGGTTTGTACTTTGCCTTTTAGGGTTGAAGGTCCTACGAGGAACAAAAATGCGTTCGAGGGTTTAAAGGGTCTTCAGGAGAATAGTGATACCGTTATCGTGGTTCCTAACGAAAAATTATTGGAAGTTGCCCCGGATTTAGGGCTTGCAGAAGCTTTTCGTGTTGCTGATGAAATACTTATTCGTAGTGTTAAAGGTATTACAGAGCTTATGAATGTACCACAACTTATGAATCTTGATCTTGCTGACGTTAAAAAGGTCTTGGAAGACGGTAGTTTTGCTTTAATAGGTTTAGGCGAATCTGATTCAAATAACGGTCGTGTCCAAGAGGCTGTTATGGATGCCTTGGACCATCCGTTGCTTGATTCTGTCGACATTCATTGTGCAAAGAGGGCTTTAGTCGAGGTGAGCGGTGGCGTTGATCTAACTTTAAGAGAAGCAAAAGAAGCTGTTCAATTAGTAAGGGAACGGATTTCAGCTGACCCTGAATTAGAGATAATATGGGGAAGCGCAATTTATCCTGAACTTAACGATGTTGTGCGCGTCATAGTATTATTGAACGATGTTTGGAGCCCTTACATACTGGGACCCGAAGAAAACAACTTGACTATAAACATAAAGGATCTTGGCCTAGAAACTTTCGAATAATCCAAGAACAACGGAAATTGGCTAATTACCTAGATCTGCACACTAAACAAGTTTAATTATTGGAAGCTTCGTCTATTTCTAAGTAGTTCGCCCTGTATTATTTGCACCCCAGCTCAGCTTCTCTACCCAAGGGAAGGGTCTTTTTTCATTTCTTTCTGTTTAAAAAGTTTAAGTTCCTTGAAATTTTTGAGAACAAGAAGATGGAATTTTTTGATCTGAAAAGGTTTAAATTGGCTTTACACCTATTTTTCAGATAAGTAGAAAGATTTTAAGGAAAAGTAATTTAGATTCCATTTTAAGTTTGAGCGGTGTTTTTCATGGGAATCATAGAATTTGCTGGTAAGGCACGAAAGTTATTCGGTTATAGTCGGAAACCGGATATGAAAGAGCTAAAGCTTACTACAAAAATAACCCTCATAGGGTTACTTTTCGTCGGTTTAATAGCCTATTTAATCCAGTTGTTGTTCAGTCTT
>JAEOSI010000165.1 GCA_016840425.1 Candidatus Wukongarchaeum yapensis | reverse complement strand
CGGTGTAGCGAACATAGCTAACCCGATATTCCCGAAGCCCTACTGGCGGGATAGGGATAACTGGCTGGTGGCACAGCCATCGGTTGTAAAAGTTAAAACAACAACCGTAGAACCTCCAACCCTTTAGGGTGGAGAGTATGTCAGTGATACTACGTTACTACGTTACTGAGTAGTAATCCAATACGTTATTGATACTGATATCTTTTTCTTGTTATAGGTTTTTTTAGGATAATTAGGTGTGTGGGAGGGGGTCTTTTCGGTGTTGTGGTAATAGTTCTTTGATTATCTAGCCATTGTGTTCTGTTAGAATTTGTGTAGAGTATGGGTGGATTTTCTTATCGCGCTATCTAGGCGGGATCTTGGTGGTATAGTTGTGTCAAGAACAGTCTACAGATCCTCTTATCTAAAAGGAAGCAAAAAAAGTGATAAATTTATTATTTTTAAAAAAGAAGATAGTTATAGTGTTTTGTTCTTATGTCTTCTAAAAATTTATGTTTTAACAAATTATAAGATATTAGAGGAGGAAAATCTTTGCCTAAAGTTAAAGGTTGGTTAGGATTTCATTTAAAGATGCATAAGATTAGTTTAGAACTTTTTCAAGCATTTGTAGACGCTTTAAATGACCATCTTATTGGACTAAACAACGGTGATGTTAAGAAAATTAATGAGTCTTTAAGAGTTTTCGGCAGGAAGATGGCGGAAACACTTCTAATAGAATATGCAGAAAAGATAAAAGAGCATGCAGGAGAGTTTGAAGAGTTAAAAGATACGCTTTCCATCGCATATAAAGTGTTTACCGGTAGTAGTATGACGAAAGTATGGTATGATCCCGAGGAAAAAGCTATTTACTACGAAGATGCAAATTGTCCATTTTGTAAGGATGTCAACCTTTCTGAGAATCTTAAAGGGTTACAATATTGTCTTTTTGTGGGCGGTGTTTTTCAGGAAGTTGCAAGGTTGCGGGGGTTTGGCGAAGCGATTTGCGAAGAAATAGGATGTAAAACTTGGGGCAATGATAAATGCGTCTATAAATTGCGCCTGGTAGAGTAATATGCCAAAGAAATTTAGAGCTAATAAATTATTTGCCTCAAAAAGTAGTTTTATAGGCTTTTTGATACTTGTGTACTTAAACGAACTTCATCGGTTGTGTTTTGCGATAACCATGGCGTGATCTTCGCTGAAAGGTTCAAGGTAAATTTTTTCGACGATTTTTAAGCCTCTTTTTTCCATTGTGCTTATCTCTTGTGCGAAGATTTTTTCTGGTTTTTCTGTAACATCTATGCTCCTAGCTTTGATGGCGATAGTTGCCTCCCCCCCGTGGATGAGAAAGGTGTCGGCGTTATCTGCTAGAAGTCTTGCTTGTTCTGGTGTTGCTACATCGCAATAAATACTTGTTATTTGTCCTATTAGGAAGGTGTAGGTCTCAGGTTTTTTTGCATCTCCAAGGATGGGTATCATGTTATATTTTTTTTCACAGACTTCTAACAGCTTTCTCATTACATGGGGAGATATTTCCACGCAAAATACTAGGCCTTCCTCTCCTACTATGTCTGAGACGTGGCTTGCAGTGGTTCCTGTCGAAGCGCCAAGATAAAGAACTTTGTCCCCTTGTTTTATCGCTACATTTTTTACTCCTTTTAAGATGGCTGCAGCTAATTTGCTTCTGTATGGGTCCCATAATCGGTATTCTTCTCCTTGAGATTTTATGAGGCGTTCTTCATAAACTGCAAAGCCTGGTGAAAGGTTTTTTGTTGCAAGTTTTTCTGACCCGTCTTCAAACTTTACTTTGAATATGTTTGGGAACTTTTCATGTTCTTCAACGTTTATTACTTTAATGGACAATTTTCCCAGCCTCTTTTTTTACCCTCTTTTTTCCTTTCTTTTTCTCTTTTAGCTTTCTTTTTGTTTTTGCTTGTTTTTTAGGCGGTGGAGAGGGATATTTTTTCCTGATCTCTTTTATTCGTTCTTCCATGTCTTTTTGTAATTCTTCGTACCTTATATCGCCTGTAAATGCGTCTATCCTTGCAGCGATAGCGATCTTTCCTGAAAGAACCCGCGAAATCTTTCCTCTTTGCCATTTGGGCGCGTTATGTACATATGCGTGTTGAAAGATTACGCCATGTTTTGGCGGTTTAGTGCCCGTTTTCAAGAATCGAAATAAAGCTTTTTCAGCGCCTAAAACTTGTATGACAGTAGAGGGAAGAAAGGCGAGTTCTTTTAACCCTCCTGCAAGATGTATCAACCTTGACCCTAAAAGAGGCCCTATTAAACCTGTAAGGTTTGGCGTGATTTCGCTCATAATCTTTTCCAAATATTTTGCTAACTCTTGCCTTCTTTTAGCTAATTCTAACATGGTTTTAGCCATATTTTTTAAAGGTTCCAAATCTTCTTCTGAAAATTCTGCCCCCATAGAGCCTTCTGCAGCCATCAACATTTTTTCAGCAATTTTCCCAAAACCTTTTTCCTCAAGTAATCCACGAGATATTAATAAACGACTTTCTATTTCTGAAATAAAACGGAAAAATTGATGATGGTCTTCCAACAAATCGCTAGCTTCTGGAAAATGAAGGTTATACCAATCCCTAAGTCTCCCGGCGAAAAAGTTTATCGTCTTATCTATATCGTCAATAGTAGCTATAACCTGAATAACTACCTTATCTTTCTGCCGAGCAAATTTTGTAATACCCTTCTTACCAAGCGATAAACTAATCTCTCTTACCTGCTTTATGTATGTCTCCGCATCATTAACAACTCCTTGATCAATAAGATTCCAAGGAATCGCGGATCTAAAAGTGAGAAAGGGTTCTGCGCCTCGTTCTACTAGAACATTTACTTTTATTCTTTTACTCATTCTCTCCGCAAGTTTCTTGTCTTCAAAAACCGCGTTTACTCCCTCTTTTAAATGTTTTTCAAGAAACTCTACAATCTCCTCTGAAATAATGTCTTCTTGTATCTGCCAAAATATCTCAGCTCTCTCCTCAACATCTTCTGGAAAGGCTTTTAAATCAATTATCGCACCATTTGAATCCAGTAAAAACACGCCTGCACAATTTACTGCCACGTACACTTTTTCCAATATCAAGTCCCTCATGTTGGTCTCATATCCCCATAAATATTTTCATCTCCACTAGAAGATTCTCTGCGATTATATGTAATAATTTGCGGTGAGCTTAAATTAGAAGCTGAACTATTAAATGTTGAGGTCTGTGACCTTTGAAAATTAAAAAGACAATCAAAACAAAAATTGTGTATTTGACTAAAGTTAAACAAAGACTTCTTGAAGAAGAATACTATAATCTTCAACGTTTCCTACATGGTGAAAAGGTGAAACTGTACTCAGCTAACAAACAGCAAGCTAAACGGTTTTACAAAAAGATTAAACCTAACAAAGAGTATCCGATATCAATCAGAAAAGACCTTTTAAAAGTGGAAAAGCGGAACACGAAAATAGCGGAATATTGGACCAAAATCCCTGTTGCTGGAAGAAGAGGTGGAGTATGGGTTGCCGTTAAACCCCACTGCCCAATAGAACCGGACATGGAAATCTGTGAATCCAAACTATTCAAAAAGAACGGAGAGTTTTTCCTCTATATAACTGTTCAAAAAGAGGCGGAAATCCCTAAACCACAACCAATAACTAACAAAACCATCATAATAGTATGCGATATCGGAGAAGCAAACCCTGTCGTTTCTGTAGAGTTATGGAATCAAGGGAAAAAGCGAAAAAATGTCCAGTTTCAAGGAAGGGATGTGAGGAGTGTTAGGGCACATTACAACAACCTAAAGAAAGGAGTAGGTCGAAAGAAGATAAAACACGCAATTAATTGGATTAAAGAACACTTAGCAAACAAGGAAAGTAGAAAAGTAAACGACATCCTACATAAAGCCACAAGGAAAATAGTGAATAGAGCTAAGATACTTAAGAGATGTGGGTATGAACCCGTTATCGTTTTCGGTGGCCTTAAAAACGTTAGACAGTCGAGAATTAAAGGAGAAGCAAGGTGTAGAAAAAACAACCGAAAAATACACACAATGCCCTCCTACAAAATAAAACAAATGCTAACCTACAAAGCCTTATGGGAAGAAGTTCCAGTAATACCTTTAAACGAAGCCTACACCTCCAAACTGTGTTGGAGATGCGGAACCCTAAACACCGAAATCAAAAAAAGATCTTTCAGATGTAAGGATTGCGGGTTAGAATATAACCGAGACTTAAACGGAGCCATCAACATAGGCAACATGCTCTTAAGCTACATGCTTAATAGCAAGGCGGCCGTGAACACGCCCCAAACCTCCCCAGAGTACGCCGCTCCGAAAGGAGACCCATTAGCGTATCAGAGTGCGAGGGAGGAAACCCTCTCCGAAATCTGAGGGTAGTTCACGTTTCTTAAGTGTCCAATAAACTAAGCATCATAAGAAAGGGGAATTGTTTTTGCAGGTAGATCTATCTGTTGAAATCTCAGGAATAAGAATGAAAAATCCCTCTATGTTGGCTTCTGGGATCTTGGGAGTTTCTGTTTCCACTCTTGTCAGGGTTGCTGAAGCAGGGGCTGGAGGTGTTGTTACAAAATCCATAGGCGTGGAGCCTAAAGAAGGATACCCTGGTCCTACTTTAGTCGAGGTAGGGAAAGGGGTAGGTTTCGTAAACGCGATGGGGTTACCGAACCCTGGGTTTGAAGCGTTTAAAGAGGATTTAATTCTTTATAAAAAACGGTGCGGAGTTCCGTTAATCGTAAGCATTTTCGGATCTGATGCCGAAGAGTTTCAAAAGGTAGCCTCAGGGATTTCTGAAGCAAAGCCTGACGGTTACGAGTTGAATGTCTCATGCCCTCATGGAGGCAGATATGGCGCCGTTATAGGCTCTGATCCTTCCATCCTCACTAAGGTCGTTAAGGCTGTAAAAGATGTGGTCGATCGTCCTGTTTTTGTTAAACTTACTCCTAATGTAACAGATATCTCAAACATTGCTATGGCAGCAGAAAAGGCGGAAGCCGACGCGATTACGGCGATTAACACGCTTAAAGCTATGGTTATAGATATTTACGCAAAAAAACCAGTGTTAGGGAATAAATTTGGAGGCTTATCCGGGCCAGCGATCCGTCCAATAGCGGTTAGATGTATCTATGAAATCTTTGAAAAGGTAGAGATCCCAATAATAGGTGTTGGGGGAATAACAAGATGGGAAGACGCTTTAGAATTCATACTTTCAGGGGCTGAAGCGTTCCAAATTGGGTCAGCTTTGAGCATGAATAACTTCAAAATCTTTGATGAAATAATTAAAGGTTTAGCAAACTATATGGAACAAATGGGGATTAAAACCATCGATGAAAT
>JAEOSI010000164.1 GCA_016840425.1 Candidatus Wukongarchaeum yapensis | reverse complement strand
AGTGAATGAACCCACTGCAATTGAGCCAAGGGCAACACCGCCTAGTAGGCTCGTATTCACCGACTGGGGCTATGGCTATGATTACAGTTATAACTACACCACTCACAATGAAACTGTAACTGGAGATAGTTGCATGCTCTACTTATGGGACGACAACGGGCTTGCTGAGAATGGAGGATCAGTTAACGTAACAGCTTATATAGCAACACCAGAATTTGTCGTAACTCATCCACCAGAAGAACCAGAAGTTTCAGAGTTCCTATCCTCTTCTCTAGGGTTTATAGCGTTGTCTGTTAGTTTGTTAGTAATAGCAGTTACTCTATACAAACGTAACCATCTTCGTAGAACAAATTAATCCAGAAAAATGAAGAACCTGAAAAAGATGGATGAAAGATAAGAGGTTTTAATCTACCTCTTGTTTTTTTTATTTTAGTTTATTTATTTTTAATTATTATCCTTATCTAGTGTTTAGTAAGCTTATTTAATGTTGGAAGGAGTTTCGATTACTAAAAAAAGATAGCAATCCTTGATTTATAAGTTACCTATTTGTTATTTTTTGTAATTACGATTAAATAATCGCTTTCTGATCGTTTTTCAAGATTTGAAAAGGATGAATTTATGGTGATTGGAATGGTTTTTGAGCAAGGTGTTATTGGTAATTGTATGATGCTTGGAACTATTGGTAAGAATGGTGAGTTAAGATATCTTTTTTGGCCAACTATAGATTATCCACAGCATATGCATGGTTCTTTACCTGGAATATATCATGATCATGTTTTTTCCTGGCTTACAGATCCCCCTTGGGAGCGGAAACAAAGATATTTGGATGATACGAATATTCTCGAAACAGTTTTTAGAAATGGCGATTTGGAGATTAGAGCCATTGATTTCGTTTTTCCCGCAAAGGATATCCTTGCTAGAAGTTTTAGTTTTAAGAGCGAAAGAGATCGTTTTTTGAGGTTTTTCCATTATACGGATACGCATTTGATAGAGAATCCAATCGGTGATGCTGCTTATTTTGATAAGAAGAACGATGCGATTATAACGTATAAGAGGAACTATTATCTTGCATATGGTGGTAGTGAAAAAACCTCTGGTTACCAGTGTGGTGTTCATGGTGAAGGAAGTGATGCTTTTTCGGATGTTTCCGATGGCGTTTTACAAAATAATTCTCTTTCCTTATATCTTGGCATTAGAGGGGTTAACTCTTGTCTTTCTTGGGATGTAAACTTGGAGTCTCACAAAGAGAAAGAATTAGATGTTTACTTATGTTTTGGAATTGATAAAAAAGAGGCTATTGAGTTTTTAGATTTCGCAAGAAACAATTCATTGTTTGAAAAAACTTCTGAAAAACATGAAAAGTGGATATCTACTGCAAATCTAGAATTCCTTAACAACTCAAGAGTTAGTGCTCTTGTTAAGCGATCATTGTTTTTATTGAAAGCTATTCATTGTAGTACAGAGGGAGGTTTTATAGCAGCGCCTTGCTTGGAGCCTGATTACCGTTATTGCTGGCCAAGAGATGCTGCTTATATGGCTTATGCTTTTGATTTGTATGGTTTTCATCATGAGACAAGATCTTTTTACCTCTGGTGTAAGAGAGCTCAGGAGGATGATGGAAGTTGGTATCAGAGATATTATATAGAAGCTCGTTATCCTGGGCCAACTTGGGGTATGCAGTGTGATCAAGGAGGGATTATCCTTTGGGGTACCTCAAGGCATTACGAGTTTACCCAAGATGAAGATTTTCTTTTGGAAATGCGGGAGTCTATTAAAAGGGCTGCAAGACATCTTATTGATGGTATTTTAGAAGATTCGCTTGTGAAGAGTTTGGATCTTTGGGAGGAAAGATATGCTTCAAACACTTATACTAACGCTGCTGTTTGTGCAGGGCTCAGAGAAAGCGCTAAAATGCTTGATATTCTTGGAGACTACGAACTATCGAAGGAGTGTAAAGAAGCATCAGAAAACATTAGGAACGCGATATTAAACCGGTCGTGGAGTGAAGAGAAAAAGCGGTTTTTAAAATCCTATATGCCTTACGATGATACCATAGATATTAGTCTTCTTGGGCTTGATTTTCCTTTTGAAATACTAAGAACTGATGATGAAAAAATGAAGAGTACAGCAGAGCAGATTGAAAAAGTGTTCAACTACAAAATAGGCGGTATAGGAAGATATCCTACTGACGTTTATTATGGTGGTAACCCTTGGATACTTACAACCCTTTGGTTAGCTATTTATTATGCAAGACTAGGCGAGAGAGATAAAGCTTCTAATCTGATTAATTTCGTTATAGATAAAACTCCTGAACTTGGCTTAATGCCTGAGCAATTAGATAAGAATACAGGTGATTTTGTTTCCGCTTTTCCCCTTGGTTGGTCTCATGCAATGTTCGTTATTGCTTTAAAGGAGCTTGAGAATAAATGAAAGCTTTAGTTGTGGATCCTGGAAAGAAAAACTCTGCAAGGATTATTGATGTTACAAAACCACTACCCGAGGAAAATGAAATACTGTTGAAAATATTAGAAGTAGGTATAGATGGGACTGATAGGGAAATAAACGAAGGTCTTTACGGCACACCACCGCCGGGAAGCAATTATCTAATATTAGGCCATGAGTCTATTGGAAGGGTTGAGGAAGGCAATGGAGAGTTCTCAAAAGACGATTTAGTCGTGCCCACAGTTAGGAGAGGGTGTGAAGTAAACTGTTTAAACTGTCGTTCTGGTGAAAGCGATATGTGTCTTACAGGAACATACTTTGAGCATGGTATCTATAGACTTCATGGTTTTGCTTCCGAATACGCCGTTTCTGATTATGATTATGTGGTTAAAATTCCTGAAGAAATGAGGGATATAGGGGTTTTGTTAGAACCGATGAGTATTGTGGAAAAGGCGGTATATCAATCTTATAATATTCAGGAGAGAATGCTTTGGAATCCTGAAAAAGCTTTAGTTTTTGGTGCTGGCACGATAGGACTGCTTGCTACAGCTTTGCTTAGATTAAAAGGTTTGAACGTGTATGTAATCAGTAGGAGCGAGAAAACAAGCTTTAAAGCAAGGCTTGTTGAAGAGCTTGGAGCAGAATATATACCTTCCTCAGAAATGGAGAAAGTAGAGCAGGGTTTTGATTTAATAATTGAAGCTACAGGCAGCGCTCGTGTAGCCCTTAAAAGTATGGACATGATGAACGCAAACTCCACGCTATGTTTGCTCGGAATCTATAGAGAAGCGGAAGTATGCAAAGATATAGGAAAAGTATTCACAGAACTTGTTCTAAAAAACAGGCTCATCTTTGGTTCTGTAAACGCAAATAAGAAATATTTTGAAATGGGAATAAGCCATATTCTTGAAATTAAAAAGAGAAATATGGATGATGTTTTGAAAAAAATGATAACAAGAGTAAAAATAGAAGATTTCAAAAAAGCCTTTGAGAAAGGGGGAATAAAAACAGTTATAGAATTTGGAAGCGTTTAACGCGAAAATTTATTAATACTGAAGTTTACAGGGGGAGAAGATGCTTATGACTGTAGTAAAGATTCCGAGCATGAAGAAAATAGAATACGACCAATTAATCGCTGAAGGATACATGAGCAGAATTGCCTTTAAAGGCGAAAAACATCCCTATGTTGCGCCTTTTTTATATGTTTTTGACGGACATTTCATGTATTTCTTATCAACAAAGTACGGCAAAAAAGTTCGATACTTCCAACAAGATCCCCATGTTTGTGTAGAAGTAGAAAAATACAGCCCTGACCTCTCGACTTATAACTTTATGACCCTATTAGGACGCCTCGTGAAAGTTGAAGACGAAAATGAGAAGAAGGTCATCCGGGAAAAGTTTGTTCGCCTAATCAAGGATAAAAATCTTTCAAAAAATGTTCTGGCTGCCCTCGGTCATTCGCCTGAAGACCCCGTAGAATCCATAGTAAGGGAAGATAGAACCTTTATTTGGAAACTTGTGGATGTTAAAGAAATTATAGCCTTAAAAAGCGGAACTTGAAGACAAAAATTCTGAGACAATAGAACAAAAAGTCATGTTTCAGGATCAACAAAAAATAATAATATTCCAATAAAGAGTAGTATAAATGCAAGAGAAAAAAGTTTAACATCCTGTATTTGGCGGAAATCAAAAGGAGAATATTCTGGCTTAGGATGTGGCTTTTCGAGCTCTCCTAAGCTAATCCGGGCAAGAATAAATGCGATGAAAATGAGAAGGACTCCTAACAAGTCATACCAATCCATATGCTTCATAACAAGGGGTTCTTTATATCTTTTTTGAAATCTATTTTAAGGTTTTAACATTATCCTAGTCTTTTTCTTGGTTTTTAGTTTGTAAAGATTTATTTTAGATTTTTAGATTTTTTAGTTTTCTTTTGTTTGTTGCTTTAATATTGTTTTCAAAATTGATGAAAAGCACCATATAGATAACATTTAGACTTACAAAGATTCGGGCTTTTGCTTTCTTCTAATGGCTGGAAATCTTTGTTGATAAGTTTTGATGAATCTTTGTATCTAGATTACTGTTTATCAAAAGTTACGCGATCTTGACGATGAGACCTCTTGCTCTTGCTGTTGTCTCGATGAGCTCAATTACGCCTTTACCGAGCAAGCCTAGGGCGTATGAAGCGAACATGGTTTCAGCTTCTATATCTGCATCTGTTCCGTATTCTAGAAAGAAGAAGAACATAGCGGCTAAAGAGTAAAGAAAAATGTCCAAAAATCCTAGATGAATGACTTTATCCTCATCTACCCAAGGTGGTTTTAGTCCCCCGGTTCGGAAGATACGGATCGTTAGTCCGCCGATGAGGGCTATAACGTAAAAAATAACATTATTTGCTAATGACATAAATAATTAACGTTTCCAATAAATTAAAAAGTTTCGTTCTAGCCGTATCTCCGTCGTTATTTCCGCTTTCCCCTTTGATTAAGCATTTTTGATAAGTTAACATAATTTGTTTTTTCATAATTTTGTTCTAATAGTAACTTGAAAGAGTTTTTATGCCTATTTTTTAGAGTTTTGATCAAAAGTTTAGGTTATGAGGGGCGGGGTTACCTTTAGTTGGTGTAAGGATGTATTCGCCCGAAGAACCCATAGAATTCATAGTAAGGGGCGATAGGGCTTTTATATGGAAGTTAGTGGATGTTAAAAATTATAGCCTTAAAAAGCAGAACTTGAAGAGAAAAATGAGTTTTACAAGGGATGATGATGGTTTTGGGTTAAGTTTATGAAGCTTTTCATTCTTGTGTTATGGTTTCTATTCCTAGTTTTTCGCATAGTTGTTTTGCCTTGTCGTCTATATTTAAAGCTATTATTATTTTCTGGGTTTTCACGTTTTT
>JAEOSI010000163.1 GCA_016840425.1 Candidatus Wukongarchaeum yapensis | reverse complement strand
GGCTTAGATGAAGGGAGAATGGAATTTGAAAGGGCTCAATAAGATTTTCGCTGTAGCTTGGAGGGTTCTTAGACAAATAGGTAATGATAAAAGAACATGTTTTTTGCTCGTTTTTAACCCCCTTTTTATCCTAGTTCTTTTCGGATCCAGTTTCTCAGGCAACATAAGCAATGTAAATGTGGCTTGTGTTAACGAAGACGGTGCTCAGGATGTAAATTTTGGGGAAAGTATTTTCTCTGTTTGGGAGGAGGATGAAACCGTTTCCATAAAAAAACTTGACAGTTTTGGAAAGGCCTTAGATGAAGTTAGAGATGGCAAAATCACAGCAGCTGTAAGAATCCCTCAAAATTTCACCCAAGAAATTGTTACAAAAAATGAAAGTAACATCTACCTCAGCCTAGATGGTACAGATCCCATGGTTAGCAAAGCCCTCCTTGCAAGCTTTATGCAAGCAGTACAAAAGGGTTTAGAAAACTACACGAAAGGAATAGTCATCCAAAAGTTTTATGTCTATGGAGAAAACACTGACGGTTACGACTTCTTCGTGCCAGCTGTTATCGGTTTATCCGCCTTCTTCTTCATTTTCGCCCTATCCATAATCCTGATCGTGCGGGAGAAAGTGGAAGGAACCCAAGAACGTTTACGCGCAACGCCCTTAAAAGGGTATGAAATAATGACAGGGTATATTATCAGCATGATTGTCATATCAATAATCCAAACCTTCCTCCTTTTAGGAGTAGCTATAACGCTCTTCCAAACAACTATCGAGGGAAATATTTTCCTCGTGTTTCTCTTAGTTGTTTTAGTAGCCACGGTAGGCGCAAGCCTAGGAATAGTCCTCTCAACCTATGCAAAAACAGAATTCCAAGCCATGCAATTTATACCCCTAATTCTTCTACCATCTATACTCATCTCAGGCCTATTTTGGCCAATAAACTCCATGCCATCAAAAATACAACCAGCAAGCTACTTCATCCCCATAACCTACAGCAACCGTGGCCTAAGAAACATAATGCTCAAAGGCTTTACTCTAAACTATATCTTGATCGATCTTTTTGCTTTAATAGCAATGACTTTTCTAAGTTTGATTGTGGCTTCAAAAACCTGGAAAATCATAAGAGAATAAATAAAAAACAGGAAACAAAAAAAGCGCAGGAAATTTTCCCCTCTTTCCTTAATAAATCAGGTCAAATCAAAATAAAAAATAAAAGGGGAAGGGAAGCCAAGAGTAACTCCCTTAATTAATATTTTAAGATTATAAAAAGAAGAATGAAAGTTTAGAATGTTTTTTTTAGTTTAAGCAGGTTTTTACTTTAATTTTCCGACCTCTTTTACAGCGTCTACAAAGGCGCATAAGAATTCTGTGGGTGTCTGTAGCCAGAAGTCACACCCTGGTGCCACGATGTCAATTCCTGCATTAATAACCATTTGTACTGCTGCTTTTATCTTATCAAGAGGTCCTTTGAACAAGATCGTTTGGGCTGGTAAGTTGCCCAGTATCGGGATATTCGGGTTCACTGCATCGCGTTCTTCCTTAGCATTTGCAATCTTTGTCCTCTCATCGATAGCCACGGCGGTAGCTCCTGTCTCAACCATGGCTCCGACGATTCCCATAGCAAGACCGCAAACATTCATAATAACAGGTACTTTAATATCCTTCACTATTTCTTTATTATACGGTAGAATAAATTCTCTAAAGTATTTTGGAGAAATGTTATCGCTTGAAGCGCCCATTTCGTGGAAAGTTATTATGTCAGCCCCTGCTTCCTCGTAGATTTTACAGATTTCTTTGAACATCGGAACCGCTCCCTTCATCCAACCATGGACTACTTCAGGTGCTTTTTTCATGCTTACAAGAAACTCTATCGAATCTACAACGTAACTGCTTATCGCGGTAAAAGGCGGATCAATATAGACGTTGATAGGCAAAACGCCTTCATATTTTTCCTTCAATTTCTTTATGGCTTCCACAATTACGGGAATTCTACCAGCGTGGGCCAAGTCATCGGGTATTGTTACGTCTTCGAATTTGTGGGCTAAATAGTCGGTCACGCTCGGCCATAGTATCTTTCCTTCATGAAAATCTATTGGTGCGCCTAAAACCTCTGGTTCAACCAACATGTCAAAGGGAACACTAGCATTGTCCAAACCACATTCTTCATAAGCTGCTGCTGCAAGCCTAACCATTTTATCTGCATCAAAGTGAGATTCTGGCCAAGCAGCATCATATTTCGCCATAAACTCTTGCGTGTAAGTTGCTACAGAGTTCATAACAGGATATCTGTCTAATTCATCTCTTTCATTTTTTAAAGCTGCCATAACCCTGTCAAATGCTTCCATAAATCGTCACCTTTTTTTTAAATTAAAGAAGTTGTCTCTATTTTTTAAGATGAACCTCTTTAAAAGTTTATTGAATAAAATCCTCACTTTTTCTAAACTTTTTTAACACATTTATAAGGATATAAAAAACAAAGTGTTTTAAAAGGATCAGGCATAAAAACTTTGGAAGCTGATTCTCTTTTAAAAAAATCATATTTGGCTAAAAATGCACTTTTATCAAAATCATGAAATTTTTCTATTCAGAGGCTTTAAGGAAAAATCTTAATCGGGATTTTGCGTTAGAGGAGGATTTTTTTTGGTAAGCGCGGGCGACGTCTTAATGATATTCCTACTATTCTGGTTGTGGATAGTGGTTCTAAACAGAATTTTTAAGCTTCACGAGAGAGGGGTTAGCGTAGCTCCTGGTTTCCTCATGATACGCACACAACGCGTAAATCAATTTCTCGATCGTTGTGCTGAAAAGTTAAGAGGAACTTGGAAAAAAATATGGGATCTTGCCATAATTTTGGGATTTTTATTCATGTTCTTGGCTTTTTTCGTCTTCTTTTCAAATCTTTTCGCTTTCATCTACACTCCAAAACAGGCCGCACCGGTAGCTCCAATAATCCCGGGCATAACCATATCCCTAGCATCCCTCCCTTACTTCTTTATTGCCGTTGCCGTTGTCATCATAGTCCACGAACTCTCCCACGGAGTAGCCGCTCGAACAGAAGATGTGGAAATAAAATCAGCAGGATTCCTCCTCTTCCTCTTCATCCCAGGAGGGTTCGTTGAGCCTGAAGAAGAGTCGTTAAATAAAGCGCCTTTACGTTCCCGAGCAAGGATCTATGCCGCAGGCACTATGCCTAACATCACGATGAGTTTCGCCCTCATCGTAGTTTTGCTAAACTTCAGCCTCTTTATCGCCCCTATGTGGGGCGGACCCCAAGGCGTAATGTTAACAGGTGTGAGAGATGAAAGCCCTGCAGAAATCGGCGGACTAGAAAATGGTGACATTATAGAAAAAGTGACAATCTACAACAACTACTCCCAATATGTCTCTGAACTTGATGGAAACTCCTCAAAAGTAAAAGATATGACTGATCTTTTTGACGCCTTAGAAGATACCAAGCCAAATAATACAGTAGTATTCGCCATAAAAGAGCGGGGAAATATCCCTGTTAATGTTTCAGAACCCCCAGAAGAGTTAAAAGAATCTTTTGAAGCCCGCGACTTAGAAGGATACATCGGTATAAGTTACACAACCTACTACCCCCCAAAAGACTTTACCAAAACAATTTTTGGAAATCAAAGCAAATGGTTACCCTTCCATCTCACACAATTAGTCGTCTGGCTGTGGTTATTATCCTTTATAATAGCCTTAGTAAACCTTCTCCCAATACCTCCATTTGACGGTTACAAACTCTTGGGAGTCACTCTTGAATGGAAGTTTGGCGCCACGCCGAAGACTCAAACAATAACAAGAATTATCGGAATAATAGCCGCCTTACTTCTAATACTTAATTTAACTCTAAGCTACATCATAAGCGGATGGACAATTCTCTTCTAATAAGAACTCACCCCGCAAAAAACCTTAAATCCCCACTTTAAACTTGGAAGTTTGAAAAACGCAAAAAAAAATGGAAACCACAACAAACCATGATTTTTGATTTTAACCAGTTTTTTAAAGAGGAGTACTTATGGCTTTTGAAACTGCTTGTTATAAGTGTGGTAAGGAAGCAGTTTATAAGCGTAGGGTTTCTGGGGAAAATCTTTGCAGGAAGTGTTTCCTTAAAAGCTTTAGCGAAAAAATTGTAAAAACAATCTCTAGGTATAAGATGTTTGAGAGGAATGATAGTATAGCTGTTGCTTTTTCTGGGGGGAGAGATAGTGCCACATTACTCCATGTTCTTGTAAAAATTGAGAAAAAGTTTCCAGAATCCGAAATCATAGCCCTGTTTATCGATGAAGGGATAGAAAAATACAGGCAAAACTGTCACGAAATAGTGGAAGAAAACTGTAAAAAATTAGGGGTTGAGCTAGTCACATCTTCTTTAAAAGAACTTTTTGGAATAACTATTGATGAAATTATTAACCAAAGAGAAAACCTCATAGCAACAACACCGAAAAAACATTTAACAGTATATAGTGCCTGCGCCTACTGTGGAATCCTTAGAAGAAAAGCGATAAACCTTGTAGCAAGGGAGAAAATACAAGCCGACAAAATCGCCCTAGCTCACAACCTAGACGACGAAGCCCAAACAATCCTCCTAAACATCCTCCGAGCAGATATTGAAAGAATAGCAAGAGAATACCGCCACACAGCAAGAACTAACCCCTTGCTTGTGCCCCGAGTAAAACCTTTCAGAGAAACACCTGGAAGAGAAATCGCCCTATACGCCTACTATAAAGAAATAAACTATCATTACACAGAATGCCCTTACGCCCAAGAAGCCATGCGAGAAGACCTAAAAAAATACCTCGCAGAAATGGAACAAAAAAGACCAGGAACCCTCTACAACATAATAAGAAGCGGCGAAACAATAGCAAAAGCCCTACAAAAATACCCAAAAACAACAAAAACATTAAAAACGTGTCAAAAATGCGGAGAACCAAGCGCTAAAAAAACATGCAAAGCCTGCGAAACAATACAACAATACACCGCCGCCAACACTCAAAAACAACAGCAACAAATACAAACCGAAATTAAACTCCCAAAAAGAGAAGAAACCTAAAACCCCCCAACACTTCACCATGACTTTTACCATAAACCTCTCTCTCCTTAAATAAAATTTTAATACTGCTAGGTCAATATTATTATTGCGATGCTGGGTAGGACTGAAGGGTTAGGCCCCCTCTGTAACCGGCAGCATGGTCTATAGCCGGGGTTAGTAACCCAAGGCCAGGTCTCCCAAGCTTTCATAAGCCCCTTTGGTGTGACTATGAAGCTCTGTCCCACGGGATCGGCGTGGATGGAGGCCCCTTCGGAGGAAGGGGGGAAACCACTGAACTAGGCGAAACAGGCTAGGCCCGG
>JAEOSI010000162.1 GCA_016840425.1 Candidatus Wukongarchaeum yapensis | reverse complement strand
GTGGGGGAAGGATAAGATTGTGATAGCTTTGATCGGTATGCCTGGTTCTGGAAAAACTGAGGCTTCTGAAGTGGTTTCTAAGGAAACAGGGGCTTCTACAGTGGTCATGGGGGATATAATCCGCGAAGAAACATTAAAAAGAGGACTTGAACTCAACCCTGAAAATATGGGGTTCATATCGGTAAAACTTAGAAAGGAGTACGGCGATGACGTAATAGCAAAACGCTGCATTGAAAAGATCAAAAGAATAAAAAACGATATAGTGATAGTGGAGGGGGTGAGAAGTCTTGCTGAAATTAGGGCTTTTAAAGAAAAAATTCCAAACTTTTACACGGTACTTATTGAGGCTTCGCAAAAAACACGATTTGAAAGGTTAAAAAAGAGGGGAAGACCAGACGATTCAATCAGTTGGGACACATTTGTAAAAAGAGATGAAAGGGAGCTTGGGTTTGGCATAGGAAAAGCCATAGATTCGGCAGATTTTTGCATAGCAAACGAAAAAGAAGACCTCAAAACCTTTAAAGAAAAAGTAAGAAAAACTATACGGTCAATGATTAAAAAAATCTTCAAAGAAAAGGAAATGGAAGGTTAGAGTTTTGGCACCATACCGTGAACTGGAATTAAGGGTTAAAACAAGGGTTTATCCAAGTGAGGAACAGGAAAAAGTTGAGCAAGCGATCAAAAATCTTTTTCCGGAGATAAACCTTGAAATAGACCAAAATAAAAGAGGGGAAAAATACCTTTTTGGAATCAAAAAAGGGGGAGCTGGCCTCTTGAAGAAAATTTATATTCAACTCAGAAACCAGAGAATTTTAGATGTTGCAAGGAAAAAACTCATAGGAAACATGGCTGGAGAAACAACCGATATTTTACTTCATAAACAAGCCGCTTTCATGTCTAAAGTTAATTTTTGCGACTTTGAAGATGTGGGACCTCTTGGAGAGATAGAGGTCACAATAACTTCCCCCGATATTCAAACAGTTATTGATTGGCTCGCCCCCCAAACCGTGAAAGGTAAAGAAGTAAAAATGGTTACAGATATTCAATTTTAAACTTTTTACCATCGTCCAAAGGTATTCGAATAACCATATCATCTTGCGCAAGTATTGTTTTTTCAAAAACTTCCTTTGCTTCGCTTAAAAGCTGGTCTAAATCCTCATCCTGATAACGACTACTGAAATGAGTCAAGAGGAGGATTTTCACTCTGGCCTCTTTGGCTATTGTTGCGGCTTCCGAAGCCGTGCTGTGGAAATATTCTCGTGCTTTGTTTTTATGCTCATCTTTATATGTTGCTTCGTGGACGAGTGTAGTGGCGTCTTTTGCAAACTCTGCCAAACTTTTAACAGGTCTTGTGTCGCCGCAAAAAACTAATTTTCTACTAGGTTTTGGCGGGCCTAAAACATCTTTGGAGTTTATAGTCTTTCCACTCACTTTTACGGAGAGACCTTTTTGAAGCATTCCCCATAGTCTTCCTTCAGGGATACCTAATTCTTTGGCGCGTTCCACGTTAAATTTCCCAGGTTTTGGTTTTTCCACCAAAGCATAAGCGAAACAGGGTGTTTCTCCATGATCTAGGGGAGCTACTTCCACGTGATACTCCTCAGTTTCATAGATTACTGGGTTTTCTTCGGGGTTTTTAATCTCATTAATCTCTATTTTGAAGGGGGGATCAAGGTGTGTGACCTCTGAAAAAGCCTCTATAAGCAATTTAATTCCCTCAGGCCCAAAAATTTGAATATCTTTGGTCCGTCCAAGAAGCTTCATGGTGTGTAACAAGCCGGGAATACCTAGAACATGGTCTGCGTGAAGATGAGTTACAAAAATCTTAGTTTTCCTATTGAGCCCCATTTTATGCTTTAATACTTGAAACTGGGCGCCTTCACCACAATCAAAAAAAAGCAGTTCGCCTTCCCTAACACATACAGTGCAGGAAAGATATCTTCCAGCCGAAGGCACAGCCCCAGAAGTTCCTAAAAAAATTATTGATAAAGCGCTCATTTTTGAAACACTCCTATCAGCCTTGTAAGGCTTTTATGAACATACATTTTGTGTAGCTCCTGTAACTTTAACCCAGATTTCTCACCAATACGTTCCAAAGGTATCGTATCTGGAACCGATATAGAAAGGTATCCATCCTTTCGTAGCACCCTAGCTATTTCTGTGAAAAATTTTTCAAGGAGAACTTCAAGTTTTTCGCCTTTTGTAGACGAAGACCTTGAGTGTGGAGGGTCGGTAGCCACAGCACCAATTTTTTCACTCTTAATAGGCAGTTTACGGGCATCAGCCTTTATCAACCTCGGCACCAACCCTAAACATTCTAAATTCTTTTTACAGCCAAAAACCATGGCTTTGTCAATATCAGATCCTAAAGTGTTACAACCAATCACTCCTCCCTCTATTAACATTCCCCCCGTTCCACAAAAAGGATCAAAAAGGAGAAGTTCTGTGTTTCTTTTTGCCCGCGCCAAATTAACCATTAACCTGGAAATTTGCGGCTTCATGATACCTGGATGAAAAAAGGGCATGAAACGACCTCTCCGCTCTAAAAACCCTTTTTTAGAAACTTTTGCTTTAACAGTTCCAAAAACGAAAACATTTTCAGAAATCACGCCAAGAAACAACGTTTCAGGATTTCTTAAACGCACCTGTAAACCCGTATTTTTCTTTATTATAGCCCCAATTTCCCGTTCTAACCCTTCAACACTCATCCTTTTGCCTTCAGGAGAGAGATTAGACTTAATTTTTTTCACTCTTACCGCAAAGCTTTCCCCATTAACAAACCTATTAAAGTCAACATCGCGCATCATAGAAAGTATCAAGCCAGAATCACAAGGATAAGTAGAAATATGACGGCAACAGTAATGGCTCATTGAAGCGCGTAAACCGACTATTTGAAGCACATCAAAGTCTGAAACGTCAAGTAATAAAACTTGGCACAATTCCTCAATGTCAGAAAACTGCATATTTTCTGCTTCTAATATGGCTAAAACTTCAGCCCTTGCTATGGACTCATTTTGCCCATGTAAAACGAAAAAACACCTTTTTTCAACCATTTTTCAACCTTTTTTTCAACGATTTTTCTTATTTTTTCAAGGTTTCAGCGATTACCGGGGCTACAGATATTACGCTTATTTCACTTTGAACGGTATCTGTTCCGAAGATTTTTTCAGCTCCAGCATTAATAATCCTTTCAAAAGCATCTTTAACAAGTAGACCATGAGTGCAAGCCGCATATACCTTTAATGCACCCAAACTTTTAACTATTTTAACGGCTTCTACAACAGTTCCTCCCGTTGAAATTATGTCGTCCACCACAACTACATCCCGCCCCTTAACCTGAATATCGCCTTTCTCAACGTTTATCTCCCCCGTAACCCTGCTTCTTTTTTTCTTGAAAAAGTCGTGTTCACACCCCAAAATTTCAGCCACAGCCTTAGCATGAGTTATCGCCCCCTCATCTGGAGAAATCACGATAGGATTCTTCAAACCTATTTTTAAAAGATATTTACCGATCTCCTTCATGGCTGTAACATTGACACAATCTATAGCCACGTAAGAAAATATGTCTTCATTATGAACATCCACCGTGATCAAACGTTTTGCACCACGATCATAGATAAGGTTTAAAATAGTCTTAGCTGTTATAGATTCACCAGGCAAAAACCTTTTATCCTGCCTGCTGAAAGCAAGATAAGGAACAACAACGGTAGGGCTAACACCAAAAAGATCACACAATGTATCAATCATTACAAGGAGCTGGAGAAGGTTCCTATCCTGATATGGATAAGTTGTTTGAACAATTATAAATTCCTCCCCAGCCCCCTTTCTCTCAAAATTTTCTACATCAAACTGCACAACCCACTCCCCGTCAGAAAAATCACGAAGATTTAAATGAAGAACATCATCACCAAGAATTTCTGCAACCTTTAAAGCTAAAGACTTAGAAGCAGGACCGGGAACAATCACCATAAAAAAATTCCTCCAAAAACCTAGACCTTAACAAAAGAAATACAAATGACAAACCTTTTTAATTTTTATTGGCATATTCCAAAATGGGTGCTACCTAGCAGAAGGTTAATTGAGATGACGGAAGAAAAAGAAGAAATAGAAAAAAATAACGATCTTACACAAAAAGAAATCAACCCTGCAGAGAACATTGAGCAAGACACTTCAAAAACCCAAGAACAAGTATTAGCACAACAAACGGTGAAAGAAGAAGAAGAAGAGGAAAGAGAGTTAGACATAGAGTTTTCAACTACAGCAGAACTGCCTACGCCTACGCGGGTAGTTGATCAAGTTATTGGTCAAGATCACGCCGTAAATGTGATCAAAAAAGCCGCAGTTCAAAGGAGAAATGTCTTGCTCATAGGGGAGCCTGGAACAGGCAAGTCTATGCTTGGACTAGCTTTAGCGGAGTTATTACCTACAGAGGAGTTGGTTGATATTCTTGCTTTTCCAAACCCTAACGATGAAAACACGCCCTATATACGCTCGATTAAGACAGGGGAAGGTAAGAAAATCGTCGACTTCTATGGAAGAAGAGCGCAAAAATCTCAAGGATTTAAAAACCTTATGGCCATACTTCTCCCCGCCATAGTAATAATCATAGGACTATTAGAAGGAGAACTACTTTTCGGCATATTTGTCGCAGTTATAGTCTTCTTCGTCATAGCCCACTTAAGAACCACAGGTGAAAAGATAGTGCCAAAACTTTTAGTCGATAATTCTTCGAGAAAAAACGCTCCCTTTTATGACGCTACAGGCGCCCATGCTGGCGCTTTATTAGGGGACGTTAGACATGATCCATTCCAGTCAGGAGGCCTTGGAACCCCTGCCCATCAAAGAGTGGAAGCAGGGCTTATACACAAAGCCGATAAAGGCGTTCTCTTCATAGACGAAGTGGCAACCCTTTCAACAAAAACCCAGCACGACCTTTTAACAGCCATGCAGGAAAAACGGTTCCATATAACAGGGCAAAGCGAGCTAAGCAGTGGGGCCATGGTAAGAACAGAAGAAGTGCCTTGCGACTTCGTCTTAGTAGCAGCAGGCAACCTGCCCACCATTGAGAGAATGCATCCAGCCCTAAGATCGAGGATTAGAGGTTACGGTTATGAGATCTACGTGAATCATGAAATACTCGACACACCTGAAAACCGTAAAAAACTAGCAAGATTCGTAGCACAAGAAATAGTAAAAGACGGAAGAATACCCCACTTCACACACGACGCTGTGGAAGAGATAATAAAAGAGGCAAGAAGAAGGGCTGGAAGAAAGGGCCACCTAACGTTGAAACTCAGAGATCTTGGAGGTCTCATAAGGGCTGCTGGAGATATTGCAAGAGAAGAAAAGGCAGGGGTTGTTAGACCAGAACACGTGAGAAAATCAAAA
>JAEOSI010000161.1 GCA_016840425.1 Candidatus Wukongarchaeum yapensis | reverse complement strand
GGGGTTTGTGAGCGCTTATAACCTCTGAAAGCCAAAAATCAAAAGGTTGGAAAAGGACTGGTGAGATCGCAAAAACTATAAAAAAGCTTAAAACTAAACAAGTTTTGCAATAGGTTTAACATTTTTTTAAAGCGGTCTTGAATTTTTTAAGAAGCTTTTTGTTTCCTTTTTGATGGTTTAGGCGGTTGTTGTGTTTTGGAGAAGAAAAGGGCGGGTTTTAAGAAGTTTTTAGTGGTCTTTTTATCTTTTTTGTTTCTTTTAAATGGTTGCTTTGCAGTTAAGGCAGGATGGAAAACTCCCACTGACATAATGGAGATCAGTGGGGTTACTGTTTTTGATAATCGTCATCCCTGCCTTTTTGTGGATGGTAATGGTGTTTCGCATGTAGTTTGGAGTGGGAAAAACGGTACAGACTTTGAAATTTTTTACGCTAATAATTTGGGCGGTAGCTTTTCTTATAAAGTTGTGACTGATAATGATAAGGACGATCTTAAACCCCGATTAGTTGTAGACTCGGAAGGAATCTTATACATGGTATGGCAGGAAGAAACTGAAAATGGAGGAGAAATCTTTTATTTAGAATCAAGTATAGGTAATCTATCCTCTTCAGAGCCGATAAATGTATCAAATAACGTTTTTGAAGATTGGAATCCGTCCCTTTTTGTGGATGGAGAAGGTATTGCTCACATAGTATGGCAGGGAAACGCTACAGGGGACTGGGAGATCTACTATACAAAAAAGACGGGAGAAAGTTTTCTTACCCCTGTAAATGTTTCAAAAAGTCCTTTAAATGATATGTATCCATCCCTATATGTCGATTCTAATAGGGATATACATGTTGCTTGGAACGGTTATGGTGATAAAGATTCGGAAATTTATTATGTAAAAAGTTCAACCGCCGCCCTTGATTTTTCTAATCTGGTGAACGTCACAGCTAATGATTTTGATGACTATTATCCTTCCCTTTTTGTGGGTCTTGATGGACTAATACGCATAGCTTGGGAGCTTTATGAGGAAGATAGGGGAGAAATTTACTATATAAAAGGTTATAGCGGAAATTTCTTTGTTCCAGTAAACGTTTCAAAAACTTTGTTTGAAGGGGTTCATCCCTCTATTTTTGTCGACTTAAACGGAAAAAGCCACATAGTATGGCAGGGAAAGGAAGAAAAAGGGGAAAAAAGGGGTATTTATTTTTCCAATAATGTAGAGGAAGAACTTTTTAAAGAGCCTGAAAAAGTAAGCGGAAACCAAGGAGACGAAGAATTTCCTTCTCTTTTCCTTGATAAGGAGGGGAAAGCGCACATAGTATGGCAAAAAAACGTTGACGGTGAATACAAAATCTATTACTCAGAAACAGCCAAAAGCGTTACAACTCCTAAAAAAGGCTTTCCTTGGCTTTGGGCAGGAATAGTGATTGCCAGCGTGACCATAACAATAGTCCTTCTATATTACCATTATAAAAAAGGAGGAATTATGAAACATGTGAACTACTCCCAGCTTTTGCAGGAAGCTTCCTGTTTCAACGACGGGATCATTATTATTCATCCATCTCCACAGGCGTAAATTCGGACAGTCCCTGTCCTACTCTTCTATATTGTTATTCTTATGACTATAAATAGTTTATTATTGTTGTTCGGCTTTCATCCCCCAGCTTTCGCAAGGGGACTTCTCGCCGAAGAAGTTAAAATCTAATTAGGGGGAGAGGGGTGGTGCGACGGCCGGGATTCGAACCCGGGACGCCGGCTTGGAAGGCCGGAATCTTAACCGCTTGACTACCGTCGCCTACTTTGTTAAAAACTAAAATTTCACTCGTTTGAAGCCGTTTCTTTTTTGTTTATTATAACTTTTACTCCATTTTCTTTTTTATTTTTTTTATGAAATTAAAGTTTATTTAATTGCTGGGGCATTATGGGGGATTGTTAAGTTATAGGGTGGCATTTAAAAGTTTTCTCGAGGGTTTTGGGTTTTTTGGTTTTTGGGGCTGGTAAATAGTATTAGTTCTTCATATGCCCCTAGGATTCTTGATATGACTATGTGGGCTTCTAAGGGTTTTGGGTATATGGATATGGTTTTATCCATTACTTTTATGGTTTCTTGTTTGAAGCTTCCATGGGGGAACCCTCCTACAATTATTAGGGGGTGTTTTTCTTCAAGGATCTCTTTTGCGATTTCTGATGGTCTTTTCAGTTCTCCTTTTCTCGTAAAACCGATGATGCTTGTAGGTTTGGCTCTTTCTACGAAATCTTTTACGGGCATGTTTTTTTCAACTTTTATCAAGGGATTTTCACTTTCTGGCGGCACTTTCCCTTTTACTAAAAGTTGTTCCATTAGACTGCAAAATCGGGAGTAGTTTCTAGGTATTCTGACATTTTTAGAAAATAGTAAGAGTTGGTCTTGGTAGGTGTGAACAGCTACTTCTAGCTTGTTTTCCACCATTAAAGGTGATCCTATGGCTTCTAATAAACAGAGGTGTATGATGTCAGGTCTACCCCTACGCTTGTTGTCTTTTAAATTCCGCGTTGCTCTGAAGTGAGTAGAATCATCCAATAAACATTCAGAGGGCTTCTTTCCCCTTCGTTTAGCATGTTTAACGATAACTGGATGGCGGATAATTTCTTCAGGTATAAGTTCGATGGCTGATTCCACTACCAAAAACGTAATAGGCTTTGTATTATCATTTAAATTTTGAGTTAAAGCTACCAAAATATTAAAACCTCACAGGTTAAACCTCCTGTAAAAGTTATTTAGTTCTTTAGTTTCTTATGATTTTTCTTGGGGGGGTGTATGTTTTCCTTTTCAAATCTTTTGATTTTTTGCACGAAGAGGTCGTAGGCGGTCACAAACCCTGTTTTCTTGAGGGACGAATTCACCACTCTGAGATTCTTAGGAGTTGGCCCTTTTTAACGCGATTTTTAAAGGTCTAAGAAAAAAGGAAAAAAAAGAGAAAAATCAAACCTTGAAAAAAGAGAGCAAAAACACTCAATAAGTCCTTTCGGACTCATATCCGCGGCCAAGTTTTTTTGAAAAGTTAAAAAAATTAAAAACATAAAAAGAAATAGTTTTTACAATAGGTTTAACTAATGGACAAGGAGGCATGAAGCAACTGACCAAAAGCGTGTGGAGGTTATTGACCTATGTTAAGAGCTGAACTACATAGAGTAGAGAAGAATAACTTTGGAAAAGCAGATGACTTAACAATCTATACCCTTTTGGATGATTATGCTGGATACGAAACAACCTTTTACGGGCAACACGGCATCTCTTTCCTGATAGATGTTGCCGCTGGGAATATGAGAAGGAGAATACTTTTCGATACTGGGCAGTCAGGTAAGTCCATTCTCCACAACGTGGAGAGAATGGGGCTTAACCCTAAGGAGATAGATACTATCTTCCTTTCTCACTGCCACTACGACCATACTGGAGGACTCGCTGAAATTTTAAAAGCGGTGGACAGGGAGGTAACCGTAGTCGCACATCCAAAGATATTTAGAAGGAATTTGGTTGAAAAAAAGGATTTTAGGCATGTAGGAATTCCTTATACTAAAGAAGAAATTGAGAAATATGGTGCAAAGTGGATTTTAGACGCTCAACCAAGAAAATTGATGGAAAGCGTAACTACAACAGGAGAGATCCCGAAAGAAGAAAGAGTAGATTTTGAGAAGGAAGTTACTTTAGGTCTTTACACCGTAGAAGATGGAAAGATGGTTAAGGATGATATGTTGGACGATATGTCCTTGGCTATAAAAACTAGAGAAGGTCTAGTCGTAGTTTCAGGATGTTCTCACGCTGGAATAGTAAGCATCACAAAGAAGTCTAAGCAGGTAACAGGAAGCCATGAGGTAAAAGCCGTTATAGGAGGCTATCACCTAATCGACGCGGAAGACGAAAGGATAGAGAAAACTGTTAAGAATTTAAAGGAGTTGGAAGTGAAAGAGATCTACACTGGTCACTGCACCGGTTTAAGAGCTGAGTGTAAATTTCTTAAAGAATTTGGAGGAAGATTTGAGAAACTACATAGCGGAAAAGTCTTAAGATTATAGCCTAAGAAACTTAGGATCTCCAAGATTTCACTTTAATTTTTTATATCATATGGTTACGAAGATTAAGAAAGCAAGTAAAAAATAACATAATCATCCAATAAAGATCATAACTATTCTTACTGTTAAACCTATCTTAAAACTGTTTAATTTTTAGGTTTTTTAATAGGTTTTCTTAATCTATCCTATTGTTAAACCGATTGTAACAATATTATAGAAGTTTAAAATGGTGATAATGGTAGAAGGCGAGGCTTCCTTTTATGAATGAAAAAATCGTAAGAAGAAAGAAAAGGAAAAAACTGAAGAAAAAAAGATTCTTTCCGAAAAAGAAAAGTGTTGAAGATCTAGCTTTGCAGAGAATGGAGTATTTATTTTCTCTCGCTAAAAGTGTTTTTAAAGAGGAGCCTAATCTTGCTAGGAGTTACGTTGAAATAGGTTTGAAAATAGGTATGAAGGCTAGGGTTAGTGTTCCTGTTTATTGGCGGAGGCAGATATGTAGAAAATGTAAGTCTTTTCTTGTTCCGGGGATAAACCTTCGTATACGTCTGAGAAGTGGGCCACGCTCCCACGTGACATACACTTGCATGGAATGTGGAGGAAAAAAACGTTTTCACATATAACTTGAGGTTATTGATATTGCATTGAATCAGCTTAAATATCAGCTTTTTCATTATTTTAACAAAGGGATGCTTAATAATGAAAGAGAAAGAAAAACTGGTTGATAGCGGTAGGGACGATTTTGACGTTAGGGTAGTTCTTGTTGAGCCTGAAATTGGCGGTAATATTGGGAGTGTTGCGAGGATTATGAAGAATTTTGGTTTTAGGGATCTTGTGCTTGTTAATCCTAAGGTTAGCCTGATGGATAATGAGGTTCAAAGATTTGCGATGCATGCTAATGATATCCTTGAAGGGGCAAGAGTTGTTGGGAGTATAGATGAGGCTATAGAGAAGGTTGACATAATTATAGGGACTTCTGCCCGTATAGCAAAAGGTGATTATAATCTCTTAAGAACGGCTATCACTTTAGATCGTTTAGAAAATTTTAGTAAAATAAACGGTACAGTAGCAATACTTTTTGGGAGAGAAAGCGCCGGGCTTACGAATAAACAGGTTGAAAAATGTGATTTTCTTCTAACCATAGATAGTAGTGAGGAGTATCGGGTTCTGAATCTTTCCCATGCTGTTGCAATAATCTTGTATTCATTTTACCGGGGGAAAAAACGTGCCGATAAGAAGAGGTTTTATAGGCTTGCTAATAAGGAGGAAAGGGAGATTTTAATGAAAACCTTTGAGAGTCTTGTGGATCTTTTAGGCATGAAACCTCATAAAAAAAGAGCTGCAATTGATGCTTTTAAGAATGTTATAGGGAGATCTTTTATTA
>JAEOSI010000160.1 GCA_016840425.1 Candidatus Wukongarchaeum yapensis | reverse complement strand
CTAAACAGAAAGGGAAAGCCTAATATAATAAATAAATATATCCGTTGTTTGTTTTAAAAGGTTAAAGATATTTTTCTTATAAAAAATAGGGTTAATTCTTTAGATTTGACAAGTTTTTAGATTTATATAGAAGGAATTAAGCTTGAAGATCGCGTTTCCATCTATGGGTAAAGGGTTAAAGGCTCAACTTTCTTCACGTTTTGGCCGTTGTCCCTACTTCGTAATAATCGACACAAATGATATGCAGGTCGAAAATCTGCAAAATACGGGGGTTAATGCTTTAAACGGTGCTGGTATTCAGGCAGCACAAATCCTCGTAAACAAAAATGTCAACGCCATTATAAGTGGTAAAATTGGCCCAAAAGCTTTCCAAGTTTTAAAAGTTGCAGGGATAAAATTTTTCATGGGTAAAACTGGGAAGATATCCGATTTGCTAGAACTTTATAAAAGAGGGGAGTTAAAAGAAATAGAATTGCCCACAGAACTAGGAAGACGTATTGAAAGAAAAGGGTACAGAAGAATATAAGAGGAATCCTTAGAATATTCCCGGCTTCTATTTAAAAAGCAAAAAAAGAGAAAGATAGAATGATTCAGATTTTTTCAGGTGTTTTTTTGTGAAGATAGCAATAGTTAGCGGAAAAGGAGGAACAGGAAAAACTACCATAGCGGTAAATCTTGCCCTCTCCCTTGCAGATGAAATAGAGGTACAACTTATAGACTGTGACGTAGAAGAACCAAACGTTCACCTATTTCTCAACACATCCCTAGAAATAGCGGAAGATATAACTGTTCCTACCCCTGTTTTTGATGAAGATAAATGCAACTTTTGTGGAAAATGCGCAATTCTCTGTCAATATAACGCTATTGCAGTGCTTCCAAAAAACATAATGCTTTTAGAGGAATCTTGTAGGGGTTGCGGTTTATGTTCCATAGCATGCCCAAAAGAAGCCATCACCGAAAAACCTAGGAAAATAGGCGAAATTAAACGGGGATATACGAACGGAAAAATCGAGTTCTACCAAGGAATCCTAAAAATAGGTGAAGCAATTTCAACCTCCATAATACAAGCTTTAAAAAGCAAAATTAGGGAAGATAAATTTGTAATTCTTGATGCTCCCCCGGGCAACGCTTGTCCAGCAATTAAAACGGTTGAAGATGTCGATTTCTGCATATTAGTTACAGAGCCTACTCCCTTCGGCTTCTACGACCTAACCCTTTCAATAAAGTTGATAAACGCTATGAAAATACCTTTCGGGGTCATTATTAACAAAGACGGTATTGGCGATAATAGTGTTGAAAAATATTGCGAAGAAAAAGAGATTCCTCTCCTAATGAAAATCCCTTATGATCTTGAGATCGCTAAGTTTTACTCAAAGGGCATACCTTTCGTAAATGAAATGCTTGGATGGAAAGAAGAGTTTCTTAACCTATACCAACATATAAAGGAGGGAGAAAAATGAAGCAGTTAACGATAATTAGTGGAAAAGGGGGAACAGGAAAAACAACCCTTGTAGCTGCCTTTGCTTCCCTTGCTGAAAATTGCATTATGGCTGATTGCGATGTTGACGCTCCAGATCTCCATATCATCTTAAAACCCGAAGTAAAGGAAAAAGAGATCTTTACAGGGTCTAAAATTGCTTCAAAAGACGATTCAAAGTGTAACGAATGCGGTAAATGTGAAGAATTTTGCCGATTCGACGCAATAAAAAACTTGAAGATTCAGTCTTCAAAATGTGAAGGTTGCGGCTTATGTGTTTATATATGCCCAAAAAACGCCATCAACCTAGAAAATAGAGAAACGGGCTACTTATATACCTCGGAAACCAGATTTGGTCCATTGGTTCACGCTGAACTAAATATGGGGGAAGGAGCTTCGGGAAAACTCGTATCCTTTGTTCGGGGAAAGGCCACAACTTTGGCGGAAAACCTCCATAAAGACCTTATAATCGTTGACGGCTCCCCCGGAATAGGTTGCCCTGTGATCGCTTCAATAACCGGAATCGACATGGCTTTAATCGTTACAGAACCTACAATATCCGGCCTCCACGACTTTTACAGGATCCTAAAAGTTACACGCCATTTCAACGTGTTTCCCACCCTTTGCATAAACAAACATGATATAAACTTAGAAAACTCGAAAAAAATCGAAGAATATTGCAGCAACAACAACATACCAATCCTTGGAAAAATCCCATATGATGAAGATATAATAAAAGCGATGCTTGAAAGAAAAAATGTAATAGAATACTCTCCAGACGGAAAAGCCTCAACAGAAATTAAAAAAATTTGGAAAAGAATAAACTACCTCCTCTAAAAAAATCAAAACTAGTTCTAGAAATAAGGTTTTTAATATATTATAATAGTCCAAAACCACAAAAAGGCAAAATGAAAAGAAAAGGTCATAGTAGTCCTCTGTAATGTTTTGTTGCAGCGCATCCTACGCATCTATTGTTTTCGAATCTTTCACAAGTTATGCAGTATATGCCGCAAGGGCTTTTATCTAAATCTTTGTGGCATAAGTCTTCCCTTATTGGGAGGAAATTTGAATAGAATGTTTCGCCTATTGGGCAAAGTTCGGAGCGCCGGATACCTTCTTGGCTTCTAATAGAAGATTTCACAATGGATATACTTTCGAGTGTATCCTTGTCTTCTGCAAATATTAGGGCTATTAGGTTGTATCTGCTAAGGGCCGTAAAAACATTGATTACCCTTGGACACCTTTCAAATCTTTGAAGTATTTCACTTAGTTTTTTAGCATTCTCCACTTCTAATAAAACAAGGGCGAGATATAGTTTGAGTTTTTTTACGTTAAGGAGGGGTGTAATTTTGATTGACTGGTTTTTTAGGAGTTTGTCCAACCTTTTTTTTGCACCCATCGTTGTATATCCGATCGTTTTTCCGATTTCTTTGTAGGATTTACGCGCATTTTTTATAAGCTCTTTAATTATCTTCCTCTCAATGTTATCCATTTTCCTTCCTTCCCTGTTTAAAAAATAAACAATAATTATTTAAGATAGCCATTCTTTAATCCTCCTAAAAACTTTTCGATAAAAACCATAAAATAAGACAAAGTGAGATGACAAACTCATGGTAAAAGTAGTGATACCAGTAGATAGAAAAGATAATGATAACGCCCAAATATTCCCCCATTTGGGAAAAGCTCCCTTCTTCGCCAATGTGGAGATATCTGATGAAGGAAAAGTCGAAAAAATAACCTATACAGAGAACAAAGGCCAACACTTTGGAGGGAGAGGACGCCCAGCGATCATAATTGCTGACAGCGGGGCAAACGTGATAATCGTTCGAAATATGGGACCCAGAGGAATAAACATAATGAAAAGCCACGGAATAAAAGTACTAACATCCAAGTCACAAACCCTAAAAGAAGCCATAAACGAATTCCTAAAAAATGAAACTACACCCTTAGAAGAGCCCTGCGAAGAAGCCGAACACCCTTTCTAAACCTAACCTTCTTAAAATAAAAAAGAACCTGGGTCCCACGTAAAAATTGGCAGGAGGAAAATTAAATTAGGTTTTTCTCCATATTTTCGGCGTATTTCCAACAGAAATCCCGTCAACGTTATAACTAAGCCTCCCAGCTTTTGCTTCCTAAAAAACCCGAAATTTAAAGTTATTTTAATTCAACTTAATTCAAGGATTTAAAGGGATTATTTTCATTCATTTCGTCCTTTTTTAACTATTCGGCCTATTACTCCTCCAATAATCCCTGAAAGAACATAATACATTGTTGGCGTCATCTCACCTTTCAAGGGGTTATTCCCTGTTTTTTCGAAAATCTCAACACTTTCTTCATATAATTTTGATCCTTTCATTCCCCCTATATAATCCGCAATAACCCCTCCTAAAACCCGTGAAGGAAGCCTATGAATTTCCTCATTACTCCCTTTTCGGAGAACTATTTCCCCCTCATAAGGCATAAACCCTCTTCTTTCCTCCTCCTTCTCCAAGCCAAGCCCCGCCATCACAAGAGAACAAACTCCTCCAGAGCTAGACAAAACTTCCTCCAACTCCTTCCTGAAAATTTCCTCCCCAGGTAGATCATCTCTTGATTCATTCTCGGAAAAGTGGGAAAAATAGTGGTCTATTGCAATCCTCATAAAATGATCGATAAAAACCCCTCTCTCCTCAAGTCGATTCATCAAAGGTCTACCAACCCGCAGCTTATCCTGTTTTTCCAAAGCTTCCAAAACGCCCTCCTTAACCGCCAATGCCATCAACCTCCCCACTTCAATACCCGTACTATTAAACCAAACCGACTTTCCCTTACCAGTACACGAAACAACCACAGTATCGGTCGTAGTCCCGCTTGCAAGATTAGTCAACAAACTATAACCTGAATCCATCGAAAAACTTCGAACATCAAGCTCCCGCAAAGCTACAGTCTTAGCCTCAGTAACAACTGACACAGAACCCGTCATAGCTGCTGGAGAAAAATCACCATCAAGGAGCAAAATCACGATGATAGTATTATTAAGAAAAGGAAAACGCTGTCTTTCTCCCGCGGTAGCAGGATTAGAAACACCTGCAGTAATAATAGCAGTAACCCTAAACTCCCCTCCCTCATCCTCCTTACTAACTACAGCAACATTCTCCATTTCAGCAGCAGTCATCATCCCAACCACAGGCTCAGGCAATCCAACCTTCTCGATCATCCTCCTAATATGTCCCTCAGGATCCTGATGCCTATAACTTTTCGGCACATGCATGTTTAAAACAGACCTCGAATCGACAAAACCCCCATTAAAAAAAGCAGAACTCAAAGTCTTCCAAGGCCTATCAAACAAAACGGTTATACACTCACTACCAACAACTTCCGCCCTAACACCAGGAACAATAACATCAAGCTCCATCTAACAAAACCTCCTTAAAAACAATATAAAACACCCTAAGAAATGAGAGGGAGAGAAATGTCAATGTGGTTTTTTATCTCATACTTTTGAGGTATTTTCCAATCAAACCACGAAGGCAAAGGAAACTCCACGAAAAACAGATGCACAATTAAGAGAAACGTTATCATTAAAAGAATAACTGTGATAAAATAGTCAATAGCCCTATATTTCTCATCCGTAAGGCTCGTCCTCTCCTTAGTAGCCTTCCACCCTCTCGACTCCATAGCCTCAGCCATATTATGAGCCCTCCTAATACTGTTAGTAAACAAAGGCACCAGTATAGGCAGAAGTTTTTTAGTCCGTTGTATCAAACCTCCCTTCTCAAGCTCTAAACCCCGCGCTTTTTGAGCATCAATGATCTTCTCCCCCTCCATAGCCACCGTAGGAATAAACCTAAAAGCTGTAGATATCGCCCAACAAAACTCAAAAGGAAAATGAAGCTTCCTCAAAGCCAAAGCCAAACGATCAGGATCAGTCGTACTAAAAAAAATCCCAAAAACAGCAGTAAGAACCACTAACCTCAAAGCCATAGCCA
>JAEOSI010000159.1 GCA_016840425.1 Candidatus Wukongarchaeum yapensis | reverse complement strand
CAAAACCGCCGAGTTAGAAAGACGGCCTATTTCACTTTAAAGGAAAACAAGGAAGCTCTAGCTATTTTTAAACCCAATAAGCCAGAACTTGAAAAAAACTTTGAGAAATATCAATACGCAGAAATAAAAATGATCTTAGAAATGTTCCCCCCATAAGATCTCATAGCAAATTAGGACCATAATAAAGGAAAAAAGCAAGATAAGTTTTTATCCATGTGGAGGGGAAACCTATGTCCGAAAGAGGGGGGATGAGAGCTGCAAGCCTTAAACATCTCATTTTTTATATTCCAATGAAACAGGCTCTTGGGCTGCATACTCTAGGAACAGGGCTGTCTTGTGCTTGTAGGTCGTATAAATGGAAGTAAACTATTCCAAAACTTCCCCAATTAACAGTGAACTTTTAGCGATTCAGCGGGCGAGCGGCGAAGATCTCTGAAATAGCGGGATTAGTTCACAAGAATATTGCTTCTAAAACCGCTCTATTTTAAAGAGTGATACAGGAAGGGCAGTGAGCAGGTTAACTTTTAAATTTGAAACAGTGTTTGAAAAATGTTCAAACAAGTGGAAAAACTGGGGAAAGCCGCCATAGCGTACTCTGGGGCTGTCATGGCCCAGCTTTAAGGATATTGTAGCTCCGTGCTACACGCTCTTCAACCCCGAGTTCCAGTGGAAGCTCCCGACCTCAACCGGGAGAGGAGGCCCCTACTCCCCTTATCCATGTTTTATCCTTTTTCTACTCATTCTCCTTAGTTATTCCTCTATACTCCTCTTTTCCTCTTCTTCTATTTTTCTTAATAGTGCCATGATGACCTTTTCTAATCCCGGCCTTCCAACTGCTCCAACTATCCTCTGTACCGGTTTACCATTGAAATATACCATGAAAGTAGGGATGCTTGTAACCCCCATTCTATAAGCAATTACAGAACTCGTATCAACATTAAACCTTGCAAAAACTACCTTACCCGCATAATCCCGGGCTAAAGTTTCAAGAACAGGCTCCATGACTTTACACGGGCCACACCAATCAGCATAAAAATCTACGATAACAATAGAAAACTTTTGAACCACATCCCCATAGTTTTTCTCAGTTAAATAGAGTACACCCTCAGGCATAACAACCTGCTTTGATATTTCCGAAACCTCTTCTTCAGAACCTGCTTTTTCTGCTTCCAAACTAAGCCTCTTAAAAATCTCCCTCCGCTTCTTAGCCCTTATCTTCTCAAGCTCCAAATCCTCTTCATTTTTCTCACTCATACTTGCACACTCCTCAAAACAATCAATATTCTATCGCTAATAAAGACCAAAGACTATTGCTAATATAGTCTCAGGCCATAAGGTTAGGAGTCATTAAAAATCTATTTAAAACGCTTTTAGATTAACGAGCAAAAATTAATTTTTTGCTGTTTTTCTTTTTTTGTTTTATTACAAAAAGTCTTTGTTATAGGATCAATTATCGTATTGAAGAGCGTGTTTGTCCTATCTTTTAGTTTTGTATATTACTTTTTATTGATTTTTTGTTTTATATACCGGAAAAAGGAGGCTAAAGCGGCTAGGTAGAGGATTAGGAGCCATAAAAGATTTTGAGCAAAGGCTAGGAGCGATAAGAAGAGTAGGACTCCTAAGATTTTTTCTAAATTCATTATTTTTTTGTTTTGTATATAGGCTTCAATGTAAATCTCTATTTCGGGTTTTGAAAGTTTTTGGTCTGGGAAATCTGTGCGGATTATGCCACCGTAAAAGCGATCGCTTAAAGGATAGAAAAGCATGATACCCCAATCTAAATAGTCCAAGAATATGTGGAGTATGACTGCTAAAATTGCAAATAATGCTTTTTCAGAGAAAAGAAGCAAGGGAGAAAGAATCGCTATCCAAAAAATTGGCGTATGAGTTAAAAATTTCCGGTGGTTTTTTTCCTCAGAATAAAAGGTCATAATAATGTCTAGATCTATAAAAACTGAGAAAATAAGAACAACTGCTATCTCAATTAATCCTATTTTAAAAAAGTGGTTGAGAAAAGCTGTTAATATTATTCCACACGCGAGATGGGAGTGTATCTGCAAGAAACTTTACCCCACGAAAAACCTTAACAATTTCAAAAACTGCTTTGACCGATTAACTTTAGTTTTTCTGTCTCTTTTTTTGGTTACGTAGTTTTTTTAATGTGGTTTGATGGATTTTTAGGACAGTTATCGGTGTCTTTAATACAAATCTAATATCTGTAGCCATTTTCTTTCTTAGGCTTATTAGCCGTTTGATATGTTTTTCGCAGATTCCGTTTTTAATGAAGTTTTTTCCTTCTTTTTCCACGGCTTTACTTTCTCCTGTTGCACAAAAGCTACAACTGTGAAGGCTCCATTTCACAGCTTCCATTGAAAACTTTATCGCCTTTTTGCTAAAAGGGCTTATAATCAAGGCGCCAACACTTAGAAGAAAGTTCATATAACAACTCTTAATCAGTTGAATAATGGTTATTTTCGGTTTTCTCATCTCGTTTAATAGATCCTTTCCCCAGATAGTTTGCGCTTTCTTTTGAAAGGTTGCTAAAACTATTTCTGAGGGAGCTAAAACCTTTGAAAGTATACGATTCGTGGAAAAAATACCGCTGAAGTTGCCGTTTACGAAATCGTCATACTTGCAGATAAAGTGGGAGATGAACATCCCTGTACCCTTTTCTAAAGCGTGTAAAAACTTATCAAAAAAACTGTAACAGTTGTTAGATATTCCATATTTTAATTCTAAAATTTTTATCAAGTTGCTTGCCTTTTTTATAAGCTTTTTATCAAGTTTTCCATCAACAACAATTATCATGTCAACATCGCTTAAATGTTTTGAAACTTCCCCCTCAACATAACTCCCAAAAAGGATAACGCTTACCAGATTTTCCCCCATATATCGGCGAAAAAAATCAATCAAAGCATCAACATACCCTCTTACCCTTCCATTTTTTTCAACATTTTTCGGCATATTAAAACTCAACATACCAAATACGCCCAAAAAAGCATTCTTTTTATCATTTATCAATAAAAATTCTCCCCTTTTTATGTATCTTTTGCCCCTTTATTGACATCTTCATAAGATAAAAAAATCATGAAAACCTAAATATTCAGAAATATTTCACGAATTTCCGTTTAACGAATAAGTCAGCAAACTTCACATCAACCAAGATAAAACCAGATCCAATATCTAGGCCCCCTAATGGCCAAGAAACTTGAGAAATAATTAAATCTAATAAAAGCGTTATATATAATAGTTATAAAGCGTTCTAGCAAGGATGCAAAAATTTTAGTAACGCCCTAATCGTCTTGCAGAAATCAAATCTCACATAATATGGATAGTGGAATGATATGGCTTTATGTGAAACGGTATTGACGTTAAAAATCGTTGTATGCGGTGAGGGGGGTGTTGGGAAAACTACAATTATCAATGGCTTTACAGGCTCGCCTGTTTCAATTGGAGAAACGCCTGCAACAGTCGGAATTAATTTTGCCACCCGTACTGTTAGCACGTCCAGTAGGATCATTAACCTTCAGATTTGGGATTTTGGGGGTCAGGAGCAGTTTAGATTCTTTTTGCCTGATTTTTGTAAAGGCGCTTTAGGATGTTTGGTTATTTTTGATTTGACGCGTTATGCTACGTTCGAAAGGATTTACGATTGGTTGAAAGTTATCAAGGAAAACGTGAAAGGTATTCCAAGGGTTTTGGTAGGAAATAAAGCAGATAAAAAAGAGTCTAGAGCAGTTGATCGGTCTGTTATAGATTCACTAGTTGTGAAGGAGAAATTCAGTGCATACTATGAAACTTCAGCAAAAACAGGGCAAAATATCGCGGAACCATTCGCAATACTTACACTCATTATTCTGAAATGTTTAGAAACAGTATCATTAGATATTGAAAAATGTGCCGACATATCGCTCGACCAGCCCTTAAACAAAAATAGTGATAGATAGATAACTGGTTTTGGGGAACTTTTAAAAGGGTTTAAGTGACTTTTTTAAAATGCATTAGTTTTTTCGTCGGTAAACTTTTTTTGTTTTTATTATTAATGTAGCTTATTCGTGTTTTCTATGAGTGGTGATAGTTTTGGCTACTATTTGTGTTGTTGGTGGATTTTGGGGTGATGAGGGTAAAGGTAAGATGATCTCATATCTTGCCCTTCATGATAAACCTTCAATTATTGCGAGGGGGGGCGTTGGTCCTAACGCGGGTCATACCGTGGTTTGGAAGGGAAAAACTTATGGTCTCAGGCAAATACCTTCCGGGTTTGTTCAGGATAAGGCAAGGTTATTGATAGGGCCTGGTGTCCTTGTAAACCCTCGTGTTTTTTTGGAGGAGGTAGAGGTTACAGATACGCGTGACCGTGTTGGCTTAGATTTTTGTTGTGGAATAATTGAAGAAAAACACATCAAAGAAGAGGAAGAAAGCGCTCATCTCTCGAAAAAAATTGGGAGTACAAAAACTGGTTGTGGTGCAGCTAACGTGGAAAGAGTTAGAAGATCCCTTAAACTTGCAAGGGATATCCCGGAACTTAAAGAGTTTTTAGCAGACGTATCCCTTGAAGTTAACACTGCAATAGATGAGGGAAAAGATGTTATATTAGAGGGAACACAAGCCCTATTTCTATCCCTTTTCCATGGAACTTACCCTTATGTCACGTCTAAGGATACTGGCGCTTCAGCCCTTTGCTCTGATATCGGAGTGGGCCCCCTAAAAGTTGATGAAGTTATCGTAGTGTTTAAAGCCTACATAACCCGAGTGGGTGGGGGACCCCTTGAAGGCGAACTATCCGTTGAAGAAGCAGAAAGGCGTGGATGGCTTGAACGTGCAACCGTCACCGGGCGAATTAGGCGATCAGCACCTTTCAACTTTAACTTGGCTAAAAGGTCTGTTATGATCAATAGCGCTACACAAATCGCGATAACCAAGATGGATATAGTGTTTTCAGAGTGTGCTAATGCTCGTACCATTGATGAGTTTCCAAAAGAAGCTTTAGAATTCATAGAAAAGGTAGAAGAAGCCACAGGAGTCCCAGTAACCCTCCTTGGAGTAGGTCCTTCTGTAGAAGATATAGTTGATTTACGATCAGAAAAGTTATAATTTTAATAAAATACAAAGATTTTAATTTATGCTGTGATTATAAAAGTTATAATCCTAAAATTACACTATGTTTTGTTAAATTGCGTAATAGGTCGATTTCCTTTAATGGGTTTTAATTTTTTGAGGTTTTCAAAGGAGTTGTGGAAAAGTGAATGAATATTCTTTACAGGTTGAAGAGTTGCCTGGCAATAATCAAGACGAACTTTTTTCTTATCTTAAAGAAAAGTTTCAAGGAATTGCAGAAGTTGCTATAGATGGTTCAAATATCACTTTCAGGTCTGATGAGGAAGAGTTTTTTTCAAAACGATTGATACGATTTTTTACCAGAAAATATTTCCACAGAAGCGGTTTAAAA